>NZ_JBXUOW010000018.1:0-91247 GCF_057196645.1 Micromonospora sp. ATLC16 | reverse complement strand
GAGCAGCCCGCGGCCGAGCAGCCCGCGGCCGAGCAGCAGCCGGCCGCCGAGCAGCCGGCCGCCGTCTCCGGTCAGTGACCGTACCGCTGCCGGGTCACCGTCCGTTCCGCCGACGGTGACCCGGCAGCGGGTAGACCGGGCACGAACCTCTCGGAACCGGGTAATCGCCACCTCAGACCATTCCACGCAGTCTCAACACCGAAGAGAGAGCCATGTCCCAGATCACCGCCGCGGATGTCAAGAAGCTCCGCGACCTGACCGGCGCCGGCATGATGGACAGCAAGAAGGCCCTGACCGAGGCCGAGGGCGACTTCGACAAGGCAGTCGAGATCCTGCGCGTCAAGGGTGCCAAGGACGTCGGCAAGCGGGCCGGCCGGACCGCCGCGAACGGTCTGGTCGCACACTCCGGCAAGGCGCTGCTCGAACTCAACTGTGAGACCGACTTCGTCGCCAAGAACGATGCCTTCATCGCGCTGGCGCAGCAGCTCGTCGAGCACGGCGAGCGCGCCGGCGTCAGCAACGCCGAGGAGCTGCTCGCCACCGAGATCGACGGTCGTCCCGTCGCCGATCTGGTCCAGGAGCAGTCCGCGAAGATCGGCGAGAAGCTGGTGCTCAACCGCTTCGCCAAGCTCGACGGCACCGTCGCGGTCTACCTGCACCGTAAGGCGCAGGACCTGCCGCCGGCGGTGGGCGTGCTGGTGCAGTACACCGGCAAGGCCGACGAGGCGGGCGACGCCGACGCGCGCGGTGCGGCGATGCAGATCGCCGCGATGCGGCCGCAGTACCTCACCCGGGACGAGGTGTCGGCCGAGGTCATCGAGTCCGAGCGGCGCATCGCCGAGCAGACCGCCCGCGAGGAGAACAAGCCCGAGGCCGCGCTGCCGAAGATCGTCGAGGGCCGGGTCAACTCCTTCTTCAAGGACTTCGTCCTGCTGGAGCAGTCCTCGGTGACCGACAACAAGAAGACGGTGAAGCAGGTGCTGGCCGAGGCCGGCATCGAGGTCACCGGCTTCGTGCGGTTCGAGGTCGGCCAGGCCTGAGCCGGCGCGGGGCGCACCGCGCCCGTGGGCTGGGAGCAACGACAAGACGAGGAGGCCGCCGGTGTACGCGACACACACCGCGGCCTCCTCGTCCCATAAGGTCGGCAGCGGCAGGTACGCGCACCTGAGCGCGCCAGTGGGGGAAGGACGGGCGGATGACGCAGGTTGTGAGTGACCGGACGTTGGCGGCGGACGATCCGACGGCACCACCGCCCGGCCGGGCCCGGCGGGTGGTGCTGAAGCTGTCCGGCGAGGTGTTCGGTGGGGGCGCCATCGGCGTCGACCCGGACGTCGTGCAGGCCATCGCCCGGCAGATCGCCACCGTGGTACGCCGAGGTGTGCAGGTCTCCGTGGTGGTCGGCGGCGGCAATTTCTTCCGGGGCGCCGAGTTGCAGAAGCGGGGCATGGACCGTGCCCGGGCAGACTACATGGGCATGCTCGGCACGGTGATGAACTGCCTGGCCCTCCAGGACTTCCTGGAGAAGGAGGGCATCGAGACCCGGGTGCAGAGCGCCATCACGATGGCCCAGGTGGCGGAGCCGTACATCCCGCTGCGGGCGATCCGGCACCTGGAGAAGGGCCGGGTGGTCATCTTCGGCGCCGGCGCGGGCATGCCGTACTTCTCCACCGACACGGTGGCCGCCCAGCGTGCGCTGGAGATCCACGCGGACGTCGTACTGATGAGCAAGAACGGCGTGGACGGCGTCTACACGGCCGATCCCCGGATCGATCCGACCGCCAGCAAGTTCGACGCGATCACCTTCTCCGAGGTGCTGCGTCGCAACCTCCGGGTCGCCGACGCGGCCGCCTTCAGCCTCTGCATGGAGAACGGCCTGCCGATGCTGGTCTTCGGCGCGCAGGGCGACGACACCATCGTCCGGGCCGTGGGTGGCGACAAGATCGGCACGCTGATCACCACCTGAGCCGACCGCCGACGGCGATTGCGGCGGTCCCGGTGACCCGACAAGCCCACGACGAGCACAAGAAGGAGGCGAGGAGACCGGTGATCGACGACACCCTCCTCGAGGCCGAGGAGAAGATGGAGCGTGCGGTCGAGCACGCCAAGGAGGAGTTCGGGGCCATCCGCACCGGTCGCGCGACTCCAGCCATGTTCTCCAAGGTCATCATCGACTACTACGGCAGCCCGACTCCGCTGACGCAGATGGCGTCGGTGGCGGTTCCCGAGCCGCGGATGGCCATCATCAAGCCGTACGACAACTCGCAGATCAATGCGATGGAGAAGGCGATCCGCGACTCGGACCTCGGGGTCAACCCGAACAACGAGGGCAACCAGCTGCGCATCCTGCTCCCGCAGATGACCGAGGAACGCCGTCGCGACATGATCAAGGTAGCCCGGCACAAGGGCGAGGAGGCGAAGGTCGCCATCCGCAACATCCGCCGCAAGGGCAAGGAAGAGCTGGACCGGCTCGTCAAGGACGGCGAGGTCGGCGAGGACGAGGGCCGTCGCGCGGAGAAGGAACTGGACGACCTGACCCAGCGCTACGTGTCGCACGTCGACGAGTTGGTCAAGCACAAGGAGTCCGAACTCCTGGAAGTCTGACGCCGAGGTCACCACCTGCTTGATCATGAAGTTGTGGTCCTCGTCGCCGGTGTGGCGTGGTGACAACCTCATGATCAAGCAGGTGGGAGCGAACACCGGTACGTCCTGCCGGGCGGACGGGTGCAGTAGGCTCGGCACGATTCCCGGTGACCCGACGGTGAACGGTGGGGATCGGCCAGCCGACAGGCGGCACATCAGACGGAGCGCCTCGCGCGGGTAGGGGATGGTAGTGGTTGTGCGTCAAGTGGTGGATCTCGTACCGCTCTCCCCTGGTGCGTGATGTCCCACCTCGACCCCTACGGCGGCGCCGAGGCCCGTGACTGGGATCATCCGGACCGACCCACCTCGCTGCCCTGGCCGGATCCGGATGTGGAACCCGGTCCGTGGGCCCGCGGCCCGCAGCCCGGTGCCGAGCTGTACGCCAACCCGCGCACCCGCCCCGGCCCGCAGTCCGAGCACCCATATGCCCACCGCCCCGACGACCGGGGTGGCCCGGTCGGCGCGGAGTTCGGCGAGCCGTACGACGCTGACCCGGATCGACGCGGCCGGTACGTCGGCGACCGGCCGACCCAGGAGAGCCGGAACGGGCGCGGACCCGCCAGCTGGGACCAGCCACCGCACGCGCGCAACGAAGTCCGCGACCTGGACCACGGCGACGCGCCCACCGCGCAGATGACGCCGGTGCGGGACCATGACGACGCGCCCACCGCGCAGCTCGCGGCAGTGCCGCCCGAGGACGCGGACGCCGAAACACCACAGCCTGACGGGGCGGACGCCCCGGGCCGGCGTCACCGGGGCCGGCGTCGGGCCGGCGCCGACCGGCCAGCCACCCAGCCGGGCGGGAGCCGGGCCGGACGGAACTTGCCGGCGGCCATCTCGGTCGGCGTGGGCCTGGGCGCGGTGGTCCTGCTGCCCCTGTTCCTCTACACCCCGGCGTTCCTGCTGGTGCTGGCCGCCTCGTTCGGCGTCGGCATCTGGGAAATGTCCCGCGCGGTGCGTCGTGGCGGCGCCGAGGTGCCGCTCGTGCCGCTGGTCGCCGGTGGGGTACTCACCGTCACCCTGGCCTGGTTCGCCGGGCTGGACGCGCTCCTGCTCGGCCTCCTGGTCACCGTGGCGGGCACCCTGGTCTGGCGGCTCGGCGACGGTACGGCCAACCTCCGGCGGGACATGACCGCGGCGACCCTGATCTCGGTGTACGTACCGTTCCTCGGCGGTTTCGCCGCCCTGCTCGCCTCGTCTCCCGGTGACGGTGCGCTGCGGGTGCTGGTGACGCTGGTCGCGGTGGTGCTCTCCGACACCGGTGGGTACGCGGCCGGCGCCAACTTCGGCAAGCGGCCGATGGCCCCGATGATCAGCCCGAAGAAGTCCTGGGAGGGCTTTGCCGGCTCGGTCGGCGCGGCGGCGGCAGGCAGTGCCGTACTGCTCTGGCTGCTGTTCGACGTGGCGCCCTGGTGGGGTGCGGTGTTCGGGATGGCGGTCTCCGGCGCTGCGGTCCTCGGTGACCTCGCCGAGTCGATGATCAAACGGGATCTCGGCGTGAAGGACATGAGCAACCTGCTGCCCGGCCACGGCGGCCTGATGGACCGGCTCGACTCCGTGCTGTTCGCGTTGCCGACGGCGTACCTGCTGCTCGTGGTGTTCGTTCCGGCGGTGAGCTGAGGCATGGCCCACGCCGACGGGATCGGGGCACGGACGAGGCGGACGCGGATCCGGCACCTCCGCCGGAGTGCGTTCCGAGCCGGGCGTGCCAGACTGGACCTGCCATGACGAGTCTTCCCCTGATGCCGGTCGACCCGGACGCGCCTGGCGCGCGTCGGGCCGCGATGCCACCGCAACACCTCGCCGACCTCGACCTCGACGGCCGGAAGGACCTGGTCACGAAGCTGGGCGAGTCGGCGTTCCGGGCCCGACAGGTCTCCACTCACTACTTCGGCCGGCTGGTCCGCGATCCCGCCCAGATGACCGACCTGCCGGCGTCGTCCCGTGACCGCCTGGCCGACCAGCTGCTGCCCCGACTGCTCACCCCGGTCCGCGAGCTGGCCTGCGACGACGGCGCGACCCGCAAGGCGTTGTGGCGGTTGCACGACGGCTCGCTGGTGGAGAGCGTGCTGATGGGCTACCCGGACCGGGTCACCGTCTGCATCTCCAGCCAGGCCGGATGCGGCATGGCGTGTCCGTTCTGCGCGACGGGTCAGGCCGGCCTGACCCGCAACCTCTCCACCGCCGAGATCGTCGACCAGGCGGTCTACCTGGCGGGCGTGGCCGCCTCCGGCAAGGTCGCGGGGTCACCGCCGAGGCTGTCGCATGTGGTCTTCATGGGCATGGGGGAGCCGCTGGCGAACTACAACCGGGTGATCGCCGCGATCCGCCGCCTGGTCGCGCCGCCGCCCGAGGGGCTCGGCCTGTCGCAGCGGCACATCACCGTTTCCACGGTCGGGCTGGTGCCGGCCATCCACCGACTGGCCAGCGAAGACCTCTCCGTGACTCTTGCGCTGTCGCTGCATGCCCCCGATGATGAGCTGCGCGACGAACTCGTGCCGGTCAACCAGCGCTGGAAGGTACGCGAGGTGCTGGACGCCGCCTGGGCCTACGCGGCCCGCACGGGTCGTCGTGTGTCGATCGAGTACGCGATGATCAAGGACGTGAACGACCAGCCGTGGCGAGCTGACCTGCTCGGCCGGCTGCTGGCCGGCAAGTTGGCCCACGTGAACCTGATCCCGCTCAACCCGACTCCGGGCAGCCGCTGGGACGCCAGCCCGAAGCCGGTCGAGCGGGAGTTCGTCCGGCGGTTGCGCGACGCCGGGGTGTCCACCACGGTGCGGGACACCAGGGGTCGCGAGATCGACGGAGCATGTGGGCAACTGGCCGCCGCGCAGGACAGTGGCACCGACCCGGCCGGGGAGATGACGGCGTGACCGGGCGTGGCGAACGAGACCAGGAGACATAGTGGCGAGTCAGGGTCAGCGTTTCCGGCGTAAGGCGCTCCGCCGGGGATACAAGGTTGACGAGGTTGACGCCTTCCTGGACCGGGTCGAGGCGACACTCGCCGGGCAGCCGGTCGGAGCGCCGGTGGCCTCGCAGGAGGTCCATGACGTCGTCTTCCGGGTTCGCTTCAACGGCTATGACGAGTGGCAGGTCGACCTGCACCTCGACCGCGTCGAGCGGCAGTTGGCGGAGCTGGAGGAGCGCGGCGGGATGTCCGCTCGCGGCGACGGTCGGATGGGCCCGATGGAGCGGATGGGCCCCGGCATGCGTGACGACCGCGGCATGTCCCCGGTGCCGCAGCCACCGATGCCGCCCCGGACGATGCCGGCACAGGCCGGGCCGCCCTATGGCCGCTACGACGAGCCGACGGGCGCCTTCGCCGGCGGGTACGACAACGCACCCCGGGGTGGTTACGACGGCCCGCGTGGTGCCGCCGCGCCGATGGGCCCGGGCGCGCCGACGGGTCCTCCTCCGGGCGGCATGGGTCACGGCGGGCCTCCGCCGCGCGGACTGCCCGCCGGCCCCGGCGGCTATGGTCCACCGGACGCGCCGGGTGGTTACGGTCCGCCGGACGGTCCCGGCGGCTACGGTCCGCCGGACGAGCAGCGCTTCGACGGGTTCGAGGCGGGTCGGCACGGCCGTACGGACATGACCGCCGAGATCAGGCTGCCGGACCGCGATCCCCGGCGTGGCCCGGCGGGCCCTCCGGGCCTGCCGCAGCAGGCGCTCGGCGGGCCTCCGATGGGCGGCCCTCCGGCGATGGGCGGTCCGCCCGCGATGGCCGGTCCCGCGATGGGTGGGCCTCCGATGGCCGGCCCGCCCGGCAGCGACCTCTACCGGGTCGACCAGATCCGGCGCAGCTTTCAGGTCCGTCGCTTCGGCAGCGGATACGACCCGGACCAGGTGGACCGGTTCTTCGAGTCACTGCTCGGCGGGATGTCCGGGCGCAACCAGATGCCGGTGAACCCGAAGGACCTGGACACGCTGCGCTTCGGGCTGGTGCAGGGCGGCTACTTCGAGGCCGAGGTCGACGCCGCGCTGAAGAACGTGCAGGACATCCTCTTCGGCCGCTGACAGACAGCGATGCGCGAGGGCCCGCCTCCGGGAACCGGAGCGGGCCCTCGCGCATCGCACAGGTAACTGCGGCGATGGGCCGACAGGTCGTCGCGCGGAGACCGAACGCTCAGCGCGCGGGGCCCGCGTCGCAGATCGCCCGGATCGTCAGGAGCGCAGGCCGTTGCGGCGCAGCACCACGTCACCGATCACGATGAGCAGCAGAAGCGCGGCCAGGCCGATCAGCCAGAAATTCTCGACCCTGCCCTCGTGGTTGCCGCAGAGCATGGCCAGCAGCACGAACGCGGTGAGCACCGCGCCGATCCGCCCGGCCTTACGGTGCCCGGGCTTGTGCTGGTCTGGCGACGTTACCGGCTCGCTGCCTGCCACTGTCGGTCCTTCCTCGCGAACGGATCTCCGGCTAGTCTGGCACGTCCCCCGCGAAGGTTTCCGGCCAGGGCCGATAGGTCCCGCTCTGGTGGGTGGCACGGCACTACCGGCGTCGCGGGGCGAGGACCAGACTGCCTCCGGTAGCGTTCTGGGGCGTACACCTTGATTGTCTTTTTGAGGGGGAACTGCGGTGCGAGTGACCGGTACGGGGCACGCGAGCATGCGGATCGACACGGCCGCGGGCAGCATCCTGTGCGACCCGTGGGTCAATCCGGCCTACTTCGCCTCCTGGTTCCCGTTCCCCGACAACTCCCAGCTCGACTGGGAGGCCCTCGGCGACGTCGACTACCTGTACGTCTCCCACCTGCACCGGGACCACTTCGACGCGGCGCATCTGAAGCGGTACGTGTCGAAGAGGGCGACAGTGCTGCTGCCCGAGTTTCCCACCTCCGAGATGGAGGACGAGTTCCGCGCGCTGGGCTTCACGAACTTCCTGAAGACCCGCAACGAGGAGGTCGTCGAGTTGGACGGCGGCCTGAAGATCATGATTCAGGCGCTGACCAGCCCGACCGACGGTCCGATCGGTGACTCCTCGCTCTGGGTGGAGTACGACGGCGTCCGGCTGCTCAACCAGAACGACGCCCGACCGACCGATTTGAGCACCTTCGCCGAGCTGGGCCACGTGCACGCGCACCTGCTCCAGTTCTCCGGCGCGATCTGGTATCCGATGGTCTACGAGCTGCCGAACGCGGCGAAGACCGCGTTCGGCAAGCAGAAGCGGGACCGGCAGTTCGACCGTACCTGGCGCTACATCGACGACCTGAAGGCCGACCACGTCTTCCCGATCGCCGGCCCGCCGTGCTTCCTCGACGACGAGCTGTGGCAGTTCAACGACATCTTCGGTGACGAGGGGAACATCTTCCCCGACCAGTCGGTCTTCCTGTCCGAGTACGCCAAGGTCGGCGGCACCAACGGCATCGTGCTGCTGCCCGGCAGCGTCACCGAGGTCACCACCACCGGGGCCACGACCACCCACCCGATGCCGGTGGAGGAGTTCTTCGCCGACAAGGTCGCCCACCTGGAGGAGATGCGCGAGCGCAAGCGACCCATCATCGAGGCGGAGAAGGCGTCCTGGCGGCACCCCGAGGTCGACGTGCTCAAGGAGCTGAAGCGGCGTGTCGAACCGCTGCTCGACGAGTCGATCTACCTGGCCAAGGGGGTTGGCGGCCCGGTCCGTTTCGACCTGGTCGGCTACGAGGGCGAGAGCGTCGAGTCGATCGTGGTGGACTTCCCGGGCAAGCAGGTGCGCCCGTACGCCGACGAGAAGGTGCGCTACCGGTTCCGTACCGAGCGGGCGCTGGTGGAGCACCTGCTGCACATCGGCGAGGTGGACTGGGTCAACTCGCTCTTCCTGTCCTGCCGCTTCTCCGCCGCCCGGATCGGGCAGTACAACGAGTTCGTGTACGCCTTCTTCAAGTGCCTGTCCAGCGAGCGCCTCCAGTACGCCGAGGGCTGGTACGACGAGCACGAGCGGGCGGTCGACGCCGAGGACATCACCATCGGCGACTGGGTGGTGCAGCGGCGTTGCCCGCACCTGAAGGCGGACCTGAGCCGGTTCGGCATCGTCGACGGCGACCAGCTCACCTGCCAGCTGCACGGCTGGCGGTTCGACCTGCCCAGCGGGCGCTGCCTGACCAGCGTCGGCCACAAGGTCCGCGCCCACCGGGTCGGCGAGGAGGCTCCCGTCACGGAGGCCACCCAGCCGGAGAGCTGAGGTGCCGCTACCGACCCAGGTCGGCGAGGATGCGCTGGGCGGCGTTGTGGCCGGCGGCACCGATGACGCTGCCGGCCGGGTGGCATCCGGCGCTGCCCGCGTACACCCCGTCCACGCCGGTGGCGTAGGGCATCCGGTCGGCGAACGAGACGGTGTTGTCGATGTGGTGGATGTGCCCGCCGGTGATGCCGAAGTGCGCCTCGATGCCGGGCGGCGGCAGCGGCACCGCGTCGGCGATCAGGTCGCCAACGCCGGGGGCGTAGCGCTCACAGATCCCGACCAGCTGGTCGACGTAGCCGGGCAGTTGGGCGTCCCAGGTGGTGCCGGCCAACTCGTACGGCACGGACTGGACGAACAGCGCCGACGAGTGGTGCCCGGCCGGGTCGGCCAGCGACGGGTCGACGGTGGTGTGCAGGTACCACTCGATGGTCGGCTCCGCCGGCAGTCGCCCGGCCCGCACCTCGGCCCACATGGCGCGCAGCGCCGCCATCGGTGACTCGCCGGTGCCGCCGGCCAGCGTCGCCGAGCCGGGCAGCAGGTGGATGGTGGAGCCGAACGGGCTCGGCGCGCTCTCGGGCAGGCAGGAGAAGCGGGGCAGGCCACGCAGCGCCAGGTTCAGCTTGAGGGTGCTGCCGGTGCGCCGGACCGCCGCCATCCGCCCGCTGAGCGTGGTCGGCAGCGCGCCGTCGGGCAGCAGCTCCATCAGCCGGTACGGGTCGCAGGCGCCGAGCACCACCTCGGCGTCGATCTGGCGACCGTCGGCGAGCACCACGCTCCGGGCGGCACCCCCGTCGAGGGTGATCGCGGCGACCGGGGCGCCGGTGACGATCCGGGCGCCGGAAGCCCGGGCCGCGTCGGCGAAGATCCGCGAGACGGTGCCCATGCCGCCTTCGGCGATCATCCAGGTGCCGCCCGATCCGGGCAGCCGGCACATGTTGTGTACCAGGAAGTTGTGCCCGGTGCCGGGGTCGTCGGGGCCGGCGTTGAGCCCGGACAGGCCGTCGGTGACCGCGTACATGCTGACCAGCAGCTCGGAGTGGAAGTCGAAGCGGGCCAGGTAGTCGGCGACGGAGCCGCGTACCAGGTCGACGAAGACCTGGCGCAGCGCGGGGCGGATGTAGTGTTCGGCGGTCTCCTCGACGCTGAGCGGCTCGGCCAGCCAGGCCGGGGCGAGGTCCTCGCGCAGCGCGGCCAGCTCGGCCTGCAACGCCTCGTCGGCGGCGGCGTCGGCGGGGGAGAAGAATTCGGCGACTTGCGCCCGGGTGGCCTGCGTGTCGGTGCCGAAGAGGAGGTACGGCGAGCCGACCCCGCCGGGGGTGGGCAGGAAGTAGTGCGGGTCGCGGCGCAGCACCGGGATGCGGACGTCGAGCGCGGCCAGCAGCTCCGGCGGCATCAGTCCGAGCAGGTACGACCCGGTGGAGTGACGCAGTTCGGGCACCTTGGGGAACGGGTTCTCGGTGCGCGTCGCCCCGCCGATCACCTCGGTGGCCTCCAGCACCAGCACGTCCAACCCGGTCCGAGCCAGCAGGATCGCGGAGACCAACCCGTTGTGCCCCGCCCCCACGACCACGACGTCCGCCCGCCCCGGCACCTCACCACCCACCATTCCCGCACCCTAACCCGTTCTCACCCCGCCACACCTGTGTTGATCATGAGGTTAGCGGCACTCTTGATCTTCATTGGCACCGTCAACCTCATGATCGACAGAGCTGGAGCGGCGGGTGCGCCAGGCGGAGAGGGCCAGGGTGGCGGAGTAGCCGGCCAGCACGATCACGTGGAACACGTAGAGCCAGAGCAGGATCGCCACGGCGGAACCCACCTCGTCGAGCCCACCGAAGGGCACGCCCAGGTTCAGTGGCAACGAGGCGAAGAGCACGAAACCGTGCAGGAAGCCGGAGAGGTTCGCGGCGGTGAACGAGCCCATTCCCAGCGTGGAGAGCCAGTCCGGCGAGGCCGGGCCGACCACCCGGAACACCCACATCAGCACCGGCGTGAGCACCAGCCACACCGCCAGGAACGACAGCACCACCCCCAGCGCGCCGGCCCAACCGCCGCGCCGGACCAGCCCGGTGGTGGTCGGCAGGGCCAGCAGGATCGACAGCAGCAGCGCCGGGGCCGGCGCCAGCAGCGGCAGCAGCAACAGCCGGCCCCGCCAGCCGATCAGGTGTTCGTCGGAGCGGGGCGCGGCGACCGAGACGAACGCCCGGCGCAGCCCTTCGCCGTACAGCGACGCCGGCAGCAGCGCGGCCAGCGCCAGCCACGGCGTCAGGCCGACCCCCGCCTCGACCAGCGCGGCCACCGCGTGCGGCGCACCGATCGCGTCCGGCAGCGCCTCCACGGCGTACCCGGTGAGCCGCCGAACCTGGGACGCTCCCGCCAGCAGCGAGGTGAGCCAGATCGCCAGCAGGGCCACCGGCACCACGGCGATCGCACCGTAGAACGTGATCGAGGCGGCGTGCAGCGACAGATCCCGGCCACGGACCGGGCGGAAAGCCCCATTGGTGATCCGCCTCGTCCGCTCCCACGCACCGCCCATCGCGCTCCATTTCCCCGTCGGTCCTTGCGGCAACCTTCGCTGTCACCCCGCGCCGCACCGATCAATGGTCGGCGACCCGACGGGCCGGCGCGAACGGTTCGGCTCGACAGCCGGCGGAACGGCGGCGGCCGTGCCGGGTCAGCCGAAGGCGCGGAAGGCCGAGTAGTCCGGGGACAGGACCACCTGCACCGACGCGTCGATGTTGGTGAGGGAGGGACGGTGCAGCCGGATGCTGCCGTCGGCGCCGGAACGCAGGGCCAGGTCCGGCCGCTTGTCGCCGGTGATGTCACCGAGCGCCTTGATCTGGGTCCAGGTCGACGGGGCCGGTGCATTCGACGGCAGCATGATCCGCAGCCGCTTGTCCACGTTGAAACTGCCGTAGCCGTCGCCGGGGTAGAGCCAGAAGCCACCGTCCGGGGTACGGGCGAAAAGGTCGGTGAGCCCGTCGCCCGGGTACCCGTCGGAGTGCTTGGTGATCAGGGCCGCCTTGCCGATGGCGGGGTCGTACCAGTGCCCGGGCGGGTTCTGCTCGCCCTTCTCGGTGTACGAGGCGGCGAGGTGGTCGTACAACTCGCCACCGGCGTCGCCGATGTAGGTCCGCAGGTGGCCGTCGCTGTTGACGATCAGCATGTCGGGCAGCTGGTCACCGGTGGTGTCGGCCGGGCCGTCGGCGAGCACCACCCGGGGCCTGGCCACCCAGACCTGGTCGCTGAAGGCGGACGGCTCCGGCTTCCAGAACGACGGCACCACCACCTTCGACGCCATCGGCCGGGTGCTGACCCGCACCGACCCGGACAACAAGGTCTCCCGGATCACCTACACCCCGGCCAGCGGTCAGGCGTACGCGGTAAGCGAGCAGAACTCCCTCGGGCACAAGCAGACCCGGGAACTGGATCCGGGCCGCGCGGTCACCCTCCGGACCACCGACCCGAACGACCAGGTCAGCCACGCCGAATACGACGCGCTCGGCCGCCTCGTCAAGGCGTGGGCCGCGGGGCGTACCCCGTCGCCGGCCCTGGTGCCCGACTTCCGTGCCGAGTACGCCCTCCCGGCGATCGTGCCCGACCCGGAGAACCCCGGCGAGAGCATCCGCAAGCCGCCGTACGTCACCACCTTCGCCCGGGGCCACGAGGACCGGATCCAGACCTCGGTCACCATCTACGACGGGCTCGGCCGGGAACGGCAGTCCCAGGTGGAGGCGACCGGTGGCGGGCGGCTGATCACCGACACGCTCTACAACTCGGCCGGTGAGGTCTGGCAGACCAACAACGCCTACTTCGCCGAGGGTTCGCCGATCGGTCGGCTCTTCACGCCCGAGTCGGACACGGTGGTGCCCAACGCCACCCGCTACACGTACGACGGCCTCGGTCGGGTGGTCGAGGAACTGCCGCTGCTCAACGGTGCCGAGTACGCGGACCGTGCCACCCGGTACAGCTACGGCCTCGACCACTCCACCGTCATCAACCCGGCGGGCGCGGCCTCGTACCGGCTCCACACCGACGGTCTCGGCCGCACCACGCGGGTCGACACCTTCCGCGACGCCGCCCGCACCGACTTCACCGCGATGCGGTACGAGTACGACGCGCGGGGGCAGCTCGCCAAGGCCACCCACTCGGCGAACCCGGTCCCGTGGACCTGGACGTACGACCAGCGCGGCCGGCTGACCCGGACCACCGACCCGGACACCGGCGCCACCACCATGACGTACGACCACCGGGACCGGCCGCTGACCACCACCAACGCCCGTGGCATCACGGTCTGGAACGGGTACGACGAACTGTCCCGCCCCACCCAGCAGCGGCTCGGCGGCAGCGGCGGTGAACTGCTGGCCGACTACACCTACGACACGGTGGCCTGCGGCAAGGGGCTGCCGGCGACGTCGACCCGGTACACCGACGGCCTGCCGTACACCCAGTCGGTCGGCGGCTACACCGAGGACTACCAGCCGACCTCGACCACGCTGACGCTCCCCGAGTCGATCGCCACCACCTGGGGTCTGAACCGGGAGTACCGCTACGACTACACGTACACCGACACCGGTCTGACCGAGTCGGCGACGCTGCCGGCGGTCGGCTCGCTGCCGAGCGAGAAGCTGCTGGTCCGCTACACCAAGGACGGCCTGCCGCTGTCGGTGTCCGGCAAGGACTGGTACGGCTCGGAAACGGTCTACTCGCCGTACGGGCAGGTGTTGCGCTCGACGCTGGGCGCGCACCCGTACCGGGTGTGGACCATGGCCTCGTACGACGACGCCAGCGGCGCCCTCACCCGGCAGCAGGTGTTCCGCGAGGTCACCGGCAACCACCTCGTCTCGAACCGTTCCTACGGCTACGACGACGCCGGCAACGTCACCTCGATCCGCGAACACGCCACCACCATCGCCGAGCGGCAGTGCTTCACCTACGACCCGCTCGGCCAGCTCCGCAACGCCTGGACCTCCCAGGACCAGGCGTCGTGCAGCGCCGGTCCGGGCACCGCGACGGCACCGAACGCGGCGGCGGGGGTCGACGGCACCGGCTACTGGCAGGAGTACGAGTACGACCTGCTCGGCAACCGCACCAAGCTGGTCGAGCGGGACCTGACCGGCCGCACCTCCACCGGCCCGATCGAGACCACCTACGGATACGGCTACGGCACCGAGGAGGGCGACCAGCCGCGCACCCTCGACGCCGTCACCAAGACCTACACCACGCCGCAGGGCGCGGCCATCGTCTCCGAGGCGAAGCGGCTGTACGAGCTGACGGGCGAGACGAAGTCGGTCACCTCCACGCGCAACGGCGACCAGCAGGAGCTGTCCTGGACGTACGACGGCCAGGTCGAACGGATCACCGGCTCCGGCACCAAGGGCCGCACCGCGTACGTGGGTCTCGCGAGCAAGTGCATCGACCTGAGTTCCAGCCTGGCCGAGCCGAATCGTCCCATCCAGCTGTACACGTGCAACGCGACCATCGCGCAGAAGTGGGCCTTCGTCCCGGCACCGGAGCAGACCAACGCCAACCTGGGCACTCTGTCGATATTCGACTCCTGGTGCGCCCAGCCCGCCGGCACCACCGCCGGGTCCGCGTTGCGCCTGCAACGGTGTGACGGCACGGCGGCGCAGCAGGTGGAGCGGCTGTCGACGGGGCAGTTGAAGCATCCCGCCTCCGGCCTGTGCCTGGCGGTGCAGGACGCCGCCATCGCCGACTCCACGCCGATCGTGCTCGCGGCCTGCGCCGGTGGTGCTCCCGAGCAGCTGTTCGAGGCGCAGGACGAGACGCGGCACATCTACGGGCCGGGCGGCACCCGCCTGCTGAAGATCCAGGGTCAGCAGGCCACCCTCGACCTCGGTGAGGCCCAGGTCTCTGTGCAGAACGGCGGGATGCTGCTCAACACCCAGCGCAGCTACGCCACGCCGGGCGGAATGGTGACCCGGTACGCCTACGGCACCAGCACCGGATCCAACCTGATGGCCGTCGCCAGCGACCATCAGGGCAGCCCGTCTGCCGAGGTGGCCCTCGCCGACGGAATGCAGATCCGGATCCGTAAGCAGGATCCGTTCGGCAACCAGCGGATCGCCGACACGCCGGCCAACCTCCAGACCAACCGGGGCTTCCTCGGCGCGGTCCGCGACGACACCTCCGGCTTCGTGCCGTTGGGTGCCCGGCTGTACGACCCGGAGGTGGGTCGGTTCCTCTCCGCGGACCCGGTGCTGGACCTGACCGACCCGGTGCAGAACAACGGCTTCACGTACGCGCACAACAACCCGGTCACGCACTCCGACCCGTCGGGCCTGTCGGTGGCGTTGACGCCGTCGGAGACGGCGGCGGCGCTGGCCGGTGCAGGTCTGTCGTCGGCGATGGTCGCTCAGGCGCAGGCCAACATGGGCCGCTCGCTGATGTCGGTGATCCTGGATTCGGCGTGGTACATCCTGAAGGAGTTCATCGGCATCAACGACGCCCTGAACTGCTTCGGCGGGGATTTGTGGGCGTGTGGCAGCCTGATCCTCGGCGCGATCCCGTTTGGCAAGATCCTCAAGACTCCCAAGGTCATCGGTGCCATCAACCGTACGATCAACGCTATCCAGGCGTGGCAGGCTGCCAAGCGGGCGGCTGAGGTCGTGTTGGCGGCGGCGCGGGCCGCTCAGACGGCCGCACTGAATGCCAAGAAGCTCGCCATCGAACGGGCCAAGAAGGCCGCCCAGGCGGCGAAGAAGAAGGCCGCCGACAAGGTCAACTCGACGAGCAACAAGGCGACGCAGTCGGCGAAGAAGACGGGTAATCCGGTCCAGAAGGAAGCCCAGGCCAAGTCCAACCCGAAGGGCTCGTCGGCAGCCTCCGGCGGCGCCGGCGGCAAGGGCGGCGGCGGTAAGGGCGGCGGTGGCGGCGGCGGTAAGGGCGACTCGAAGCCGGGCGGCTCGTCGGGTGCCTCCAAGCGCAGCAACGGCGGCTCCAGCGGCAACAATGGCGGTTCGTCGGGCGGTGGATCCTGCGAGCGCCCAGGCAACAGTTTCGTGCCGGGCACGCGGGTGCTCATGGCCGACGGCTCAACCAAGGCGATCGAGGACGTCGAGCCCGGTGACAAGGTGGTGGTCACCGATCCGGAGACCGGTCGTACCGAGGTAGACACGGTCACCGCCACGATCACCGGCGACGGCGTCAAGGACCTGGTGAAGGTCGTCATCGACACCGACGGCGACCAGGGCAGCGAAAACGCCGAGATCACCGCCACCGACGGCCACCCCTTCTGGGTACCGGAGTTGGGCGAGTGGATCGACGCCACCGACCTCCAGCTAGGCCAGTGGCTCCAGACCAGCGCCGGCACCTACGTCCAGATCACCGCCATCGACCGCTGGAGCGTCCCCCGCGCCACCGTCCACAACCTCACCGTCGCCAACACCCACACGTACCATGTCGTAGGTGGCAACACTCCGGTCCTTGTCCACAACTGTGGTGGAAGTTCCGCGCCTGACCGGGCCAGCATGCAAGCACGGGTGGATGCGCTCACCTCGCAAATGGGGGCTGGTGCCCGGTATCGTACGGTGGGTGGGCTTCACGTGGTTGAGGGTGTCGATCTTTTTGCGGTGGGCGCTCGCTCGAACATCTCCGCAGCGCAGATTGCGAAACTTGCGGATGATGACGAGGCGTTCCGCATCTACCCGGGACTACCGAAGGTGTCCGAGAATCCCATCCTCTTGGGTCATAACCACGCCGAAGGCAAGTTGATCTTGGAGGCAATGAATTTGAATGCGACACCAGGGCTGATCATTGCTAGCAATGACTTCTGTGACGCCTTCTGCGGTCCTCTGATCGAGCGAACCGGTGGTAGGTTCCTCGCGAGTCGTGTGGCGAGCTGGTGAAGGACGACACGATGCCTGAATTCACTAGAGAGTATTGTCTCTCTGTGGCAACTGCCGAGCGAGTCACCGCGGGGGTGCAGGTGTTCTTTGATCGGCTGCAGGGTCTGAAGAATACCGACCGTCCCAGCTTCGCCGCGGGTATACAGATGCGCTGGCGTGAGTTGAGTGGTTTTAATGAGGCTCCGGAACTGCGGGCTGCGGTGATCGGTGACCTAGCCGACTTCCGGGCTCAGGCGGAGGGGGCGGCGCAACCGCTGAGTCCGGCGGTCGTTGCGTCTGTCGACGTGCTGCGGGCGTTGTTTGACGAGCCTATCAGCGAATCGGAACGGCTCGGGCGGATCACCAGATTGGCGCGACGGATTGCCGAGGAAATGGACGTCATTGCCATCCCTCCGCCTGACAGTCACGAGTCCTGGGTTGCGTACGAGTTGCGCAGTCAGGCTGATTTGGACGCGTTGGTGTCGGGTGAGATGACCACGGAGTCCATCCAGGAGTTGAGAAACGAATCGGGCGCACAAGGTCTTGCCTATTGGAGTGCGGTGCGGGCTCAAGCGAGATCAAGTACAGCCTGAGCTGGCCTTCCGGGAGCCTCCGCCGATCGCTTCGGAGGCGTTGGGTGGTGACGAACGATCCTGCGTGCCGACTGCGTATTACGGATGAGGGTCGGGTCGTACGGATGAGGCTCGGGTCTTGGCTCTCGGGGTGCGCCGGGTGCCTCAGAGCAGGTCGTAGACGTCGCTGCGGTGCCCGAGGTGGACGACGAGCACGATCAGCTCCTGGTCCCGGACGGTGTAGATGATGCGATATGCGCCGACGCGGATGCGGAAAAGGCTGGAGTGGCCGGTCAAGGCTTTGACGCCGGCTGGGCGAGGTTCTGTGGCTAGATTCGCGATGGCGGTGACGAGGCGGGCCTGCACGGGGCGGTCGAGCTTGCGCAGCAGCTTGGCGGCGGCTCGGTCGACCTGGACGGTGTAGGCGGGTGGAGTCGGGCTGGTCACAAGCCGAGCTCATCGCGTAGGTCGGTCAGCGGTACTGGGGTGTCGCCGGCGTCAATGCGGGTCAGGGCCTCGCGGGCGGCGGCGACATCGCTGGCGTCTTCGGCGCGCTCGATGGCCTCGGCGACCTCGGCCGGAACGATGGCGGCCAAGCGTTGCCCCCGACGGGTGACATAGGTGATCCTCCCGGCGTAGTGCGCGCGGGAGACGACGTCCGCGAGGCTCTCGCGGGCGTCTGAGATCGGGAGTTCGGCTGCGGGCTCACTCACGGTTTCGATTGTACAACTCGTACGAATCGTACGGGCAGAAGTAGGTCACAAGATCATGAGCTGGGTCCGGCAGTAGGCGTCAAGATCGGTCGAGAGCGCAGGTGCCCGGGTGGGCGTTGGGGTGGGGGCAGCGCCCGGGGCCGTCGAGTGGGGTGTCGCACCAGACTCGGGTACGCAGGCTTTGGTGGTCTTCTTCGCTGAGGGTGGTTTCGCCGAAGTCGATGACCGTCAGGTGGCCGAGGGAGTCGCGGAGGGCCACGGCGAGCGCGGTCGCCTCGTCGAGGCTGGTCAGGGTGGTGGGGAGGTGGATCACCCACCGGGGCGGGCTCATCGGGAGTCGCGATCGTAGTGGCGGTGGGCGGCCTGGCGGGTCTGCCACTGGCGCAGCGCCTGGCGGATGCGTTCGGCTTCGGTGTTGGCGGTGGTCAACTCGCGGTGCAGGCGTTCCAGCTCGTCGGCGAGCCGGTTGAGGTAGGCGTACACCTGGTCCGGGTCGAGGCCGCGCCAGCGGGTGTCGAAGGTGGCGGCGCGGGCGTGCTGGGGGAGTGGACGCTCCCCGGACAGGTAGATCATGGGCGGGCGGCTTCCTGCTCGGCGAGCATCGTCTGGATCTCCTGGTCGGTGAGGCCGCGCATGGTGAGGATGCGGCCCCAGCGGTGCAGGCGGCAGGGGTGGGGTGCCCGGTCGTTGCGGCAGCGTTGGCCGTCGGGCCATTGTTCTGCGGCGTGCACGCTTATCGCCCGGAGCGCGAATGTGACATCTTCGGCGGTGATGTAGGGAGGCAGCGGAATCTCGCCGAGGGCTTCGTCGATCGCATCCATGATCCTCCTCTGTGGAGTGGTCGCGGGCCGGAGCGGACGCCGGGATGAGGTTCGTGGGAGGCGTCCGCTCCGGCCGTGACCTGCCAGGGGGATTGGCTGGTCATCCACGATGGTCATTTCACTACTGGCCTGGCGCAATCTTTTGCGCGAGAATGCGAATCAAGGGATGAGGTGCCTTACGCGACAACAGCAGAGGAGATGACGTGGACGACCCGGGAAGCACCGTCCCGCGTAGGCAACTCGGCAGGTATTTGAGAGAACTTCGCGAAAACGCGCACGTGACTGTGGTCGCGGCGGCCAAGGAACTGGAATGGTCGACGCCGCGAATCTGGCGGTACGAAACCGGCCAGGTCCCCATGCACCCGAACGACGTGGAGGCCATGTGCCGGGTGTACGGCGCGACCCCCGAGACCATCCAGACCATGCGGTCGCTGGCCCGCGAAACCAAGGCGCACGGCTGGTGGCACAGCTACGGCGAGGCGATCGAGGACTGGTTCAAGCTGTACGTCGGCCTGGAAGCCGCCGCGACAAAGATCCGAAAGTACGAGGCCGACCTGGTACCCGGCTTGTTGCAGACGGTCGAGTACATGACTGAGGTCATCGCGACGAACCATCCGGATCTGACCCAGGCGGAACAGCAGGTCAAGGTAGATGTTCGACTGCGCAGACAACGTCTGCTGGCTCGGGCGGTGCCCCGCGCGCCCTACTACGACGTGATTCTCAGCGAGGCGGTGCTACGTCGGCCGCTGCGTGACCGGGCGGCGATGGCCCGGCAACTCGACGCGCTGGTGGTGGCGGGTCGACAGCACAACATCAAGATCCGGGTACTTCCGTTGGCCGCCGGGCTGTTCCGCTCGGCCGATACGGGCACCTTCACCATGCTCGATTTCCCCACCGACGTGCGGGAACCGGAGCCGACCACGATCTACATGGACGGTCCGTGCGGCGCGGTCTACCTTGACAAGCCGCACGAGATACGGACCTACGAGGAAGTTTGGCGCTCGCTCGGCGAGCGGGCGCTCGATGTCGATGACTCCCGTGAGCTGGTCACGGCGATCGCGAAGGAGATGACCCATGAGACGTGACGGAGTGTGGCGCACGTCGTCCCGGTCCGGCAGCGGTGAATGCGTCGAGGTGGCCGGCTCTGTCGACGCGGTCGGCGTACGCGACAGCAAGGACCGGCAGGGCGCGGAGCTGAGCTTCGCCGCGACAAGCTGGACCCGGTTCGTCGCCGCCACCCGCACGGGCCGCTTCACCCCCCGCACCTGAACTCGACGCGACGTGGTTCGGTGCCGGCGATCGCCGGCACCGAACTTGCCGAGCGGCAGGGACCCACATTCAGGCAGCGGGAATCGACGATACGGGTCAGGCGACGGTGAGGTGGATGTTCCCGATACGGGCGACGACATCGAGGTGTCCGCCGAGCCCCGCGACGTAGGCGCGGAGGGTCTCCAGGTTGGTCACTGTGCCGTTCTCGATCTGACTGATGCGTGCCTGCGACAATCCCGCAGCCTCGGCGAGTTGGGCTTGGGTCATGCCGAGCTGCTTCCGAATCTCGGCCAGCTGCGCGCCACTGACCGAGGCGAGCATCTGCTCTCGCATTCGGGTGCGCCGAGTGACCCGTTCGTCGGTGTCCCACTCGGGATCGACGGCTCGGGCCTTGTCCTTCACGTCGCGCCAGTTCCTTGCCTCGCTCATCGCTGCACTTCCTTCAGCCTTGTCAGATGCTCCTCGAAGCGGGCATCGGCCGTCGCTATGGCGCTTTGGTACCAGCGTTGCCACTGTCCAGACTTGTCGCCAGCGACGAGGAATACTGCCTCCCGGACCGGATCAAACGCGAAGATCATCCGGACCTCTGTGGAACCTGCCGAACCCGGTCGCAGTTCCTTCATGTGGTGGAACATGCTGCCCTTCAAGCGGTCCACCAACGGGCGGCCCAACGCCGGGCCGTGCTCGACGAGTAGGTCGAGAGCCTCGGAGACTAGGTCGGCGGTGGTGGGGTCGGTGCGGCAGAGGTCGAGGAACCATGCCTCGACCTCGGGGGCAATCTAACTTCCCACACGCCGGAAGTATAAGTCCCGCTTATTGCCTTGGTGCAGCGCCGCTGGACATTCTTTGGTGCCGGGGCGGACAGGTTGTGCGATGGCGTGCGGTGCGGACTGTGCTGGCTAGGCTGAGTTGAGCAAGATGTTCCGCTGAGGGGGTGAGCCCGGATGTCGCAGGCCGCGTACGTGCCCGAGCCGCCGTCCGACGGTGTCGAAGTCCGTCCCGCCGGGCCGTCGTTCGACGTGCTGCGGTGGCACGACGAGCCGTGGACCGCCCAGCTCGCCCTCGACCTGTTGCCGGAGACCAACGGCCCCAAGGTTGAGGTCCTGAGCGGAAGCGTGATCGTGACACCCCACGCCGGATATGACCACCAGGATGCCGAGCTAGACCTCGCGTACCTGTTGAAGCAGGCTGCCCGGAAGGCCAAGCTGTGGCTCTACGCGGAGGCGAACGTCGTCTCCGGGCAGGATCTGTTCATCCCCGACCTCGTCGTGCTGCGCGTTCCCGCAGGGGGGCGCACGACCATGGACATCAGACATGCCGTTCTGCTTGGCGAGGTCGTGTCGCCCGGCAACCGGCGTAAGGACATCATCGATCGTCCGCGCGAGTACGGTACGGCCGGCGTACCCTTCTTCCTCCGGGTCGACTTGCGTAACCGAGTCCCCACCATCGCACTGTTCGAGCTGACCGACGGCGAGTACCGACCGGTGGCCGCCGCTGCGGCCGGGAGCACCTTCGTGATGCGGGAGCCATTCGAGTTCTCGGTCGATCCGGGTGACCTGCTCGGCGAGGAAGCTCCGTTGGAGGACGAAGATGCCCCGCTCGGGGAGAGCTGACGGTAGCTGCTTCCTGTCAGCACAGGGGCCTCCGCTTCACCCGGGGCGTTAACAAGGTGCCCTGCCTCGCACTCAGCGGCAGTGCGTAACAATGGGCGGCGTGACGTCCCCCCGTGATCTCGTGCTGCTGGGTTGTACCGGGTCGATCGGTACGCAGGCCATCGACATCGTGCGGCGCAACCCGGAGCGGTTCCGGGTGGTGGCGCTGGGTGCCGGTGGCGGCAACATCGGGCTGCTCGCCGCCCAGGCGCTCGAACTCGGTGTCGACGTGGTCGGGGTGGCAAAGGCGTCCGCCGCGCAGGATCTCCAGCTGGCGTTCTACGCCGAGGCGAGTCGGCGTGGCTGGGCCAGCGGGGAGTTCAAGCTGCCCAAGATCGTGGCCGGGCCGGAGGCGATGACCGAGCTGGCGCAGTGGCCGTGCGACGTCGTACTCAACGGGGTGGTGGGGTCGCTCGGGCTGGCGCCGACGCTGGCGGCGCTGCGCGCCGGGCGTACGCTCGCCCTGGCCAACAAGGAGTCGCTGGTGGCCGGCGGCTCCCTGGTCAAGGGCGCGGTGACGCGGCCGGAGCAGATCGTCCCGGTGGATTCGGAGCACTCGGCGTTGGCGCAGTGCCTGCGCGGCGGCACCCGGGGCGAGGTACGCCGGCTGGTGGTGACCGCCAGCGGCGGGCCTTTCCGTGGCAGGCGGCGCGACGAGTTGACGACCGTCACGCCCGAGCAGGCCCTCGCGCACCCGACCTGGAACATGGGGCCGGTCGTCACGATCAACTCGGCGACCATGGTCAACAAGGCGTTGGAGGTGATCGAGGCGCACGAGCTGTTCGACGTGCCGTACGCCGACATCACCGTGATGGTGCACCCCCAGTCGGTGATCCACTCGATGGTCGAGTTCGTCGACGGGTCGACGTTGGCGCAGGCCAGCCCGCCGGACATGCGGCTGCCGATCGCGCTGGGCCTCGGCTGGCCGGACCGGGTGCCGGAGGCCGCCGCCGCCGTCGACTGGACCACCGCGCACACCTGGGAGTTCGCGCCGCTGGACGACGAGGCGTTCCCGGCGGTGGCGCTGGCCAAGGCGGCCGGGGAGGCGGGCCGGTGCCGGCCGGCGATCTACAACGCGGCGAACGAGGAGTGCGTGGCGGCGTTCGTCGCCGGGCGGCTGCCCTTCCTCGGCATCGTCGACACGTTGCAGCGCGTGTTGGAGGGGGCTCCCGATTTCGGTGAACCGGGTACCGTCGAGGACGTACTCGAAGCCGAGTCGTGGGCGCGCGCACACGCGCAGGAGATCATCGCTGCTGCGGTGGAAGGAGCTTGATGTCGTTCGCGTTCGGGGTGGTGCTGTTCGCCCTCGGCATTCTCATCTCGGTGAGCCTGCACGAGGCCGGGCACATGCTCACCGCCAAGGCCTTCGGCATGAAGGTCACCCGCTACTTCGTCGGCTTCGGGCCCACCCTCTGGTCGTTCAAGCGCGGCGAGACCGAGTACGGCCTCAAGGGCATCCCGCTCGGCGGCTTCTGCAAGATCGTCGGGATGACGCCGCAGGACGACGACGTCGAGCCCGGTGACGAGAAGCGCGCCATGTGGCGCTACCCGGTGTGGAAGCGCACCATCGTGATGTCCGCCGGGTCGGTCACCCACTTCGGGTTGGCGATCTTCGCGGCCTGGCTGGCCGCGATGACCTTCGGCCTGCCCAACCCCGACTTTCCCAGCACCGAGGAGCAGGTCCGCAACGAGCCGGCGGTGATCGCCCTCCAGGACTGCGTCCTGCCGGACACGACGTACCGGGCCTGCGAGACCGGTGACGCGCCGAGCCCCGCCGCTGCGGCCGGGCTCCAGGACGGCGACCGGATCACCTCGATCAACGGCACCCCGATCACCAATTACGGCGAGCTGCTGACCACCCTGCGAACCACCAGCCCGGGTGCCACCGCCCAGCTCGGGTACGAACGCGACGGCCAGCCCGGCATCGTCGATACGGTGCTGGCGACCACCAAGCGCCCACCGATCGACAACCCGGACGGGCCGGTCGGCGACGTCTCCGCCCTCGGCATCGGCCTGGTCATCAGCACCCCCGGCCTGGTCAGCTACGGTCCGGTGGAGGCGGTCGGCGCGACCAGCACCTTCATCGGCGACATGGCGGTGGCCACCGCGCAGGCGTTGCAGCGGCTGCCGGAGAAGATCCCCGCGCTGTGGACCGCCATCACCGGCGGCGAGCGGGACATCGACACCCCGATCAGCGTGGTCGGCGCCAGCGTCCTCGGTGGCGAGGCGGTCGCCAACAACGCCTGGGAAATCTTCATCATGCTGTTCATCTCGCTGAACTTCTTCATCGGGGTGTTCAACCTGCTGCCGCTGCTGCCGCTGGACGGCGGCCACATCGCCATCGCCTGGTTCGAACGAGCCCGCTCCTGGCTGTACGCGCGGCTGCGCAGGCCCGACCCAGGCCGGGTCGACTACTTCAAGCTGATGCCCTTCACGTACGTGGTGATTCTGATCGGTGGGGTGTTCACCCTGCTCACCATCACCGCGGACGTGGTCAACCCGATCACCCTCTTCCCAAAGTGAGTGCCTGAAGTGACCGCTGTCAGTCTCGGTATGCCGCCCGTACCGCCGCCGCCGCTCGCGCCCCGCCGGGCCAGTCGCCAGATCATGGTCGGGTCCGTGCCGGTCGGCGGTGGCGCGCCGGTGTCCGTCCAGTCGATGACCACCACGTTGACCGCTGACGTGAACGCCACCCTTCAGCAGATCGCGGAGCTGACGGCGTCCGGGTGCCAGATCGTCCGGGTCGCGGTGCCCAGCCAGGACGACGTGGAGGCGCTGCCGACGATTGCGAAGAAGTCCCAGATCCCGGTGATCGCGGACATCCACTTCCAACCGAAGTACGTCTTCGCCGCGATCGACGCCGGGTGCGCGGCGGTCCGGGTCAACCCGGGCAACATCCGCCAGTTCGACGACAAGGTCAAGGAGATCGCGGCAGCGGCCTCCGCCGTCGGTACGCCGATCCGGATCGGGGTCAACGCCGGGTCGCTGGACAAGCGGCTGCTGGCCAAGTACGGCCGGGCCACGGCGGAGGCGCTCGTCGAGTCGGCGCTGTGGGAGTGCTCGCTGTTCGAGGAGCACGGCTTCCGGGACATCAAGATCTCGGTGAAGCACAACGACCCGGTGGTGATGATCCGGGCGTACCGGCAGCTCGCCGAGCAGTGCGACTACCCGCTGCACCTGGGCGTGACCGAGGCCGGGCCGGCGTTCCAGGGCACCATCAAGTCCGCGGTCGCCTTCGGGGCGCTGCTGGCCGAGGGGATCGGCGACACCATCCGGGTGTCGCTGTCCGCGCCGCCGGTCGAGGAGATCAAGGTCGGCAACCAGATCCTGGAGTCGCTCGGCCTGCGCGAGCGGGGCCTGGAGATCGTCTCCTGCCCGTCCTGTGGGCGGGCCCAGGTGGACGTCTACAAGCTGGCCGAGGAGGTCACCGCCGGCCTGGAAGGGCTGCCGGTGCCGCTGCGGGTCGCCGTGATGGGCTGCGTCGTCAACGGTCCCGGTGAGGCCCGCGAGGCCGACCTGGGCGTGGCCTCCGGCAACGGCAAGGGGCAGATCTTCGTCAAGGGTCAGGTCATCAAGACGGTGCCCGAGGGGCAGATCGTGGAGACCCTCGTCGAGGAGGCGCTGCGGCTGGCCGACGAGATGGGCGCCGAGCTACCCGAGGAACTACGTGACATGATCCCCGGCCCCACCGTCACCGTGCACTGACCACGCGATCGGCTCGGTGGTGGTTGCGGTCCACCAACAGAAAGTGAACGAATCTGGCAGGCTGGTAACCGTGCTGACGGCGCCGGTGCGGCAAATCGGGGAATCGGAACGGCGTGCGGTCGAGCGGTTGCTCGATCTCGACCCGTTCGCGAGCGCGCAGGTCGCGGAGCGGGTCGCCGCGCGCGGGCTGGCCTGGTGGCGGGCCGAGGGCCGGGTCCTGGGGTACGGCTCCCGCCGCCACCTCGAATCCGTCTGTTGGCTCGGCGGCAACCTCACCCCGGTGCTGGCCGGCCCGCAGGCCATCGCCGCCTTCGCCGACCTGCTGGCCGGCGAGGAACGGCTCTGCTCCTCGATCGTCGGGCGCGCCGACGCCGTGCTGCAACTGTGGGAGCGACTCTCCGACACCTGGGGACCGGCCCGCGACGTACGCCCGAACCAGCCGTTGCTGGTCACCGACGCGCTGCCCCCGGTCCCCGTCGACCCGCAGGTACGCCGGGTGCGCAGCGGTGAACTCGACCGGCTCTTCCCGGCCGCCGTGGCGATGTACACCGAGGAGGTCGGCGTCTCCCCACTTGCCGACGACGGCGGGCGCGGGTACCGGCGCCGGGTCACCGAGATGATCCGCTCGGGTCGGGCGTACGCCCGCTTCGTCGACGGCCGGGTGGTGTTCAAGGCCGAACTGGCGGTCGTCACCCGGCGCACCGCGCAGGTCCAGGGGGTGTGGGTGGCACCCGAGTGGCGGGGGCGGGGCATTGCCACCGCCGCGATGGCGGCGGTGGTCGCTGACGCGCTGTCCCGGGTCGCCCCGACGGTCAGCCTGTACGTCAACGACTTCAACCTCCCTGCCCGACGCGTCTACGAGCGCTGCGGCTTCCGGCCGGTCGGCACCCTGGCGACCGTGCTGTTCTGAGCCGGCCCGCCGGAGATTCTCGTCACCCGCTCTGCCCCTGGCGAAAATCCGTTGAGCTGGGCGGTCGGGCGAAGCAGGCTGGAGACTCCGCCACCAGACCGGAGGAAACCGACGCATGCGCCTGCTCCGTGATCTGTGGGTCACCTCCGCGCGTCGGATGACCCTGGTGGTCTTCCTGATCCTGCTCGGCGGGATCGGCCAGGCGGCCACCGCCGCGCTCGCCGGGCCGGTGCTGCTGCACCGCTCCGTCGGGTTCTTCGTGCTGCTGTCGGTGGCGTTGGTCGCGGCGGTCGTCAGCGATCTGGTGGTCAGCCTGGTGATGGCCGGCGTGACCGCCGACTGGTCCGCCGACCTGCGTCGCCGGCTGTGCCGGGTGGCGCTGGGGCAGCCCGTGCCCACCCTGGAGACCACCCCGGTGGGGGAGATGCTCGACCGGATCGACGGCGACGTCTACGACGTCGCCTCCGGGGTGCGCGGTCCCGGCGTACGGCTGGCCCAGGCGCTGGCCGTCGGCCTGCTGTCCACGCTCGTCGCGCTCACCGTCTGGTGGCCGGCCGGGCTCGGCATGCTGCTGCTCTGCGTCCTGCTCGCGGTCACCCTGCGCCGTCCGGCCGCCCGGATCGCCCCGGCCCGGATGCACGAGGAGGCGGCCTGGTCGGACCTCGCGGCGGTGATGGAGGAGTCGATCCACGGCCAGGACGACGTACGCACGAGTCTGGCCCGGCCGTACGTGCTTCGCCTGTACGCCCGCCGGGCAGCCGAGGTGCTGCGCCGTGGCCTGCGGGTGTGGCAGATGTCGGCGCAGGTCAACACCGTCGCGGCCGGGGTGACCCGGGCCGGGGTGGCGGTGGTCGTGCTCGGCGGGGTGTGGGCGTTGACCACCGGCCGGGTCGACGCCGCCCGGATGACCGCGATCTGGCTGCTCGCGCTCTCCCTCGGCATGACCGTCGAACACGTCAGCCGAATGGTGCCGGAGGTGCAGTACGCCCTCGGCGCGTGGGGGCGGGTACAACTGCTCTCGGCCGCGCCGCAGGAACCCACCGGCGGTGCTGCCCCCAGCGACGGCGACCTGGTCATCCACGACCTCACCTACCGTTACCCGAGCACCGGCCCGGATGCCGATCGCGGTCCCGCACTGCGCGACATCGACCTGACCTTCGTGCGGGGCCGCTCGTACGCCCTGGTCGGCCGGACCGGATCGGGCAAGTCGACGCTGGCCAAGCTGCTCACCCGGGCGGTCGACGTGCCACCGGGGACGGTCCTGCTGGGCGGGCGCGACGTGCTCGACCTCGACGTGGAGCAGCTGCGCCGGTGGATCGCCGTGGTGCCGCAACGTACCGAGATCCTCGCCGGCACCCTCGCCGAGAATGTGGCGCTGTTCGACCCCGAACTGCTCGACGCCGCCGCCCGGGCCCTGGACGAGCTGGGGCTGGCCAACTGGATCGCGGAGCTGCCGGCCGGCCTGAACACCCGCCTCGGTGAGGGCGGCCACGTGCTCTCGGCCGGTCAGGAGCAGCTGGTCGCCTTCGCCCGGATCCTGGTCCGTGATCCACACGTGGTGATCCTCGACGAGGCCACCGCCCGGCTCGACCCGGTCACCGAGACCCGGGTGCAGCAGGCCACCGAGCGCCTGCTGCGCGACCGGATCGGCATCGTCATCGCCCACCGGCTGTCGTCGGTGAGCCGCTGCGACGAGGTGGTGGTGCTGGCCGACGGGGCGGTGATCGAGGCCGCGCCGCTGGCCGAGTCGCGGCGCTTCGCCGAACTCCTCGCGGCCGGCCACGCAGGTGGTGTCGCTGGCGACGTGGGCGACGCTGCCGGTCATGCGGATGGTGCTGCCGGCGACGCCGAAGTCGACCTGCTGGCCGGGTCGGGCTGGCCGCGACCGGAACCGGTCCTGGTCGGTGCCCACCCGGCCGACGCGGCGATCGCAGCCGACTCGGGCGACCCGAGAGGTCTGCTGGTCGCAGACATCCGGGCTCCCGGTCCGCCCCAGGCGAGTGATCCGCTGGCTGACGCCGTCCGGCCGGACCCGCCGGTCGGAGCCGTCGTACCTGCCACACCGGTGGTCGGACCCGAGCCGGTCGAGCCGGCGGAGGGCCGGGAGACCGGGGCAACCGAGGTGGGCGGACGTGAACTCGGCGGACCGCCACTCGACCAGAGGACGGGCGGCAGGGGCGATCAGCGAACCGCCTCCCGGGCGCGGACCCTGCGGGAGATCGGTCGGCTCTGCCTCAACGATCCCCGATACGGCGCGGCGGCGGTGGGCATCTTCACCGTGTTGGCGATCCTCGGTCTGGACGGGCCGGTGCTCGCCTGGCTCTGGGCCGACGTGGTCGACGGCACCGGCGACCCCTGGCTACCCGCACTGGGTATCGCGGCTGGGCTGATCATCGCCATCCCGGCGCACTACTGGACCCACCTGTGGTTCCCGGCCTGGTGGGTACGACAGATGCTGCGGATCAGCGCGCGTCTGGTGCACGGCCAGACCGGTCCGCGCCGGGTCAGCCGGCACACCCCCGCCGAGGTGGTGGCTCAGGGCGGCGACACCGAGCGGGTCGTCCAACTCGCCGACAACGTGCTCGACCAGTCCGTCGGCCTGATCCTGCTGGTCGCCATGACCCTGATCACCGACAGCGTGGTGCCGGGACTGTTCTTCCTCGGCACCATGGTGCTCTCCGGACTGGCCGCCACGGCGTTCGGGCCGAGGCTGGAACGGGCGGCACGGGACACCGTCGCCGCGCGGGCGGCCTTCGCCACCGCCCTGGTCTCGACCCTGTCGGCGGCGCGCACGGTGAAGCTGGCCGGGGCCACCCGACCGGTGCTCACCCACCTCGCCAACCTCGACACCGTACGCAGCGAACGGCAGCGCCGGGAGATCGCCGTGCAGGTCTGGGCGCGTTCCACGCCGGCAGTGGCCAGCGGGCTGTTCCCGATCGGCGTGTGGGCGTTGTTCCTGGCCGGCGGGCTCTCCGCCGGGGCAGCTCTGGTCGCGGTCGCCACGCTGGGCGCGGCCCGCTGGTTCGCCTGGACCACCGCTTCGTTGATCTCACAGGTGCCGTCGGCGCGGGTGTGGACCCGGCGGACGGCGGAGATGACCGGGATCGAGGCGTACTCGGCCCGGGTGCCCGGGGTCGACCTGGCCGCCGGCACGGCCCCGGTCCCGACGGTGCCTCCGCGTACCCCGCTGCGGCGGCTGGAACTGGTCGGCTTCGGCGTCCGGCACACCGACGGCACCGTCGCCGTACGCGACGTGGACCTCACCGTGGCACGCGGTCAACTGGTCCTCGTGGTCGGACCGGTCGGCTCGGGCAAGTCGTCGCTGCTGCGGGCACTCGCAGGCATCGCCCCGCACACCGGGTTGTTGACCTGGAACGACGAGCCGGTGACCGAGCCGGAGCTGTTCCTGCGCCCCAACCAGGTCGGCTACGTCGGTCAGCTGCCCCGGGTGCTCTCCGGCACGGTCGCCGAAAACATCACCCTCGGGCACCAGGTGGACGCCGCGCACGCGGTCAGCACCGCCCAGCTCGAACACGACCTGGCCGCCACCGGCAGCGGGCTCGGCCTGCTCATCGGGCACAAGGGCACCCGGTTGTCCGGTGGGCAGCTGCAACGGCTGGCGCTGGCCCGGGCGCTGGCGCCGCGTACCGAGCTGCTGGTGGCCGACGACGTCTCCTCTGCGCTGGACGTCACCACCGAGCTGGCGCTGTGGCAGGCGTTGCGGGACCGCGGTGTCACCGTGGTCGGCTCCACCTCGAAGCGGGCCGCGCTGGTACGGGCCGACCACGTGGTGGTGCTCGTCGCCGGCACGGTGGCCGCTCAGGGCCCCTGGCGTGATCTGGAACAGCGCTGGGGCCACCTGGCCGGCTGATCTGCCGTCGGGTCTCGGCCTGCGGCCCGCCTGCCGGTGATGCGGTCCCGTCCGCCGGCTGTGTGGGCCGTGCCGGCTGCCGACGATCGTGCGGCTGCCGCTGCCAGCTCGTCCGGCCACCGCCCTGCCGTGCCTCTCCGGTCGTTGCTCGGAGCGCGCCAACGAGCACGAGGCCCCTCCGGACAAGAGGAGTGTTCAAGCGAGTCGGTCACCGGTGCGGGGCGTCTCGCCGCCGTCCTGACGGGACCGATGGTCCGGTCGGCCACGGCGGACGGGTAATGCGCTTCGCAGGGGCGGCGGTCGGAGTCACGGCGGGCCGAGGCGCGGTCAGGACGAGGGCGGTGGCGAGACCCCAGAGTGCGGCCACCGCCAGCAGGAGCCGCTCCAGCACCCCGACCAGGGAACCCCGCCCGGCGAACAGCATGGCCAGGCCGACGGTGCCCGCGAGCGGTAGCGCGACGGTGGCCGCGAGGACGGCGATCCGGCGCAGCGGGCGTCGCGCCGTCGGGGCGAGGACGATGGTGATCATCGCGAAGACCACCGCTGCCGTGGCGGCGATGCTGGCCCCGCCGTGCACCAGGTCGGCAACGGTGGCCCGCTCGAACGGCGGCAACGGACAGCCGGTGCTGCAGGTCACCGCGCCGGACAGCAGCGTCCACAGACCGCTCGCGACGAGCAATCCGGCGGCGATCCGCAACCCTCGGTCGCCTTCTGGATCGCCGCACCACCTCGCCGCGATCCACCGCACGATCCCGGCGCGCGCCGCGCGCCCAAGGCCGCCGCCGCGAAGCTCGCCGTAGGTCGGCCGGGCGAAGTCGGTCCGGCACGCTCCCGCTGGGGTCGGCTCGGCCGGTTGCGCTTCGCCGGACCGCAGCGCGGCGGCCAGCAAGAGCAACGCCGTGGCCAAGGCGAACACGCCGATCCGGTACGTCCAGGCATAGCCGCTGCCGACGACACCGGCCTCGCTGACGTACCCGGTCGGGCCTGGGGCCGGACCGGCGACCACGGCGAGTGTCACCGCGGCCACCCCGACGCCGACGCAGGCGGCGGCGCCACCGGCGGCCAGCCGCGCCGGCGTTCGCTCAGCCACGCCCGTGCGGCGTCGTCCAGCCGCGCAGGTCCGGCCCGAGTGGGACGATCCCGGTCGGGTTGATCTCGTTGTGGGTGGCGTAGTAATCGAAGTGTCCGTGTTACGCCACATCGAAGCGGACCAGCGTGGTGAACAGCCCCTCGAACGCCTCGTCGTACGCCTGCTGGGTGGTGGCGAAGCCACATCGGTAGACGCCGTTGTTGACGTCCCGGTGGATCTCGGCCATCAACGCGTCCATCTCCGGACGCAGTTCGATCGGGTAGAGGTTCGGTTGGGTTGACGGACGAACGCGCCGCCGCCGCTGGTTTCCGTGCTGAACTGGGCCCGTACCATGCCCACAACCTATCCGCACCCGCCGGGGATATCCTGGCCGCCAGTCCCCGTGGACCCGGTGGACGCGCCCCCGCACCCCTTCCCAGACCCCCCGAAGGACTCGCGATGACCGTGGCATACCTGGTGGCCGGTGTCCGCACCCCGATCGGCCGATACGCCGGCGCGCTGGCCGGCGTCCGCCCCGACGACCTGGCCGCCCACGTGATCCGCGAGCTGGTCGCGCGGCACCCGTCGGTGGACTGGGCGCGTACCGACGACGTGGTGCTCGGCTGCGCCAACCAGGCCGGCGAGGACAACCGCAACGTGGCCCGGATGGCGGCGCTGCTCGGCGGGCTGCCCGAGCAGGTGCCGGGCAGCACGGTCAACCGGCTCTGCGGCTCCGGGCTGGACGCGCTGGCCACCGCCGCCCGGTCGATCGTGGCCGGCGAGGCGGACCTGGTCGTCGCGGGTGGCGTGGAGAGCATGAGCCGGGCGCCGTTCGTCATGCCGAAGGCGACCACCGCGTTCTCCCGGGCCGCCGAGGTGTACGACACCACGATCGGTTGGCGGCTGGTGAACCCGTTGATGGAGCGTGGCTGGGGCATCGACTCGATGCCCGAGACGGCGGAGAACGTGGCCGCCGAGTACGGCGTCGACCGGGCGGCGCAGGACGAGTTCGCGTACCGGTCGCAGTTGCGGGCCGCGAAGGCCCAGGCAGACGGCCGGCTAACCGAGGAGATCGTGCCGGTGACCGTGCCGGCGGGCCGGCGGGAGACCCGGCTGGTCGAGGTCGACGAGCACCCCCGACAGACCTCCCTGGAGAAACTTGCGGCGCTGCCCACCCCGTTCCGCGACGGCGGCACGGTGACCGCCGGCAACTCGTCGGGCGTCAACGACGGCGCGGTGGCGCTGCTGGTCGCCTCGGAGGCGGCCGTCGCCGCGTACGGTCTGACTCCGTTGGCCCGGGTGACCGGCACGGCGGCAGCCGGCGTGCCGCCCCGGGTCATGGGCATCGGGCCGGTTCCGGCGACCCGGCGGCTGCTGGACCGGCAGGGGCTGGCGCTGACCGACATCGACGTGATCGAGCTGAACGAGGCGTTCGCCGCCCAGTCCGTCGCGGTGCTGCGCGAACTCGGCCTGCCCGAGGACGCGGAGCACGTCAACCCCAACGGTGGCGCCATCGCCCTGGGCCACCCGCTCGGTGCCAGCGGTGCCCGGCTCGCGCTCACCGCCGCGTTGGAACTGCGCCGACGCGGTGGACGGCGGGCGCTGGCCACCATGTGCATCGGGGTGGGGCAGGGCATCGCGCTGCTGCTGGAGGCCGCCTGAGCCGCCGGTGCCGGCGGTGGATCAGGAAAAGGCCGTTGTGGATCTCCCCCCGCGCCGCGGACCCGCCTAGAGTGGTCAGCATCACGATCCACGGCGACGACGTGAGGTGCAGCCAGTGCAGAAGCCGGACGAACTCCCCGCTGAGATCGACCTCTCCCGGCCCAGCGCGGCGCGGGTGTACGACTACTTCCTCGGCGGTGCCCACAACTTCGACATCGACCGGCAACTGGCCGAGCAGATCGCGACCATGACGCCGAACCTGCCGGCGACCATGCGGGCCGGGCGGGAGTTCCTGCGCCGGGCCGTGCGCGCCCTGCTCGACGCCGGTATCGACCAGTTCCTGGACATCGGCTCGGGCATCCCCACGGTCGGCAACGTGCACGAGGTCGCCCAGGCCACGAACCCGAAGGCCCGGGTGATCTACGTCGACATCGACCCGGTCGCGGTGGCGCACAGCCGGGAACTGCTCGCCGGCAACGAGTCGACCGGCGTCATCCATGCCGACCTGCGCAACCCGGAACGGATCCTGGCCGAGGCGCACAAGCTCGATCTGCTCGACTTCGAGCGGCCGCTGGGCATCCTGCTCGCCGGGGTGGTGCACTTCTTGTCGGACACCGACCGCCCCGGTGACGTCCTGGCCACCCTGCGCGCGGCCGCCGCCCCCGGCAGCCACCTGGTCATCTCACACTCCACCTTCGAGGACCAGCCGCAGGAGATGCTGGACGCGCAACGACTGTCGGCGCGTACCGCCACGGAGATCACCCTCCGCTCGCGGGCCGAGATAACCGGGTTCTTAGGTGACTGGACCATTGTGGACCCGGGGGTGGTGCACATGGAGTTGTGGCGACCCGACTCACTGTCCGAGGTCACCGCCGACGGGCAGCGCTTCGGTGCCTTCGGTGGTGTCGCCCGGAACGACCGGCCCGCCGGCTGATCCGATGGCCGCCGTGGGTGCCGCCGGCGGGAACACCGTCGATCCGGCCGGTGCCCAGCGGTATGCCGCCGACTGGGCGCGGGCCGTACGCCGGCTCGGTTTCGTGCCGCTGAGCGCGGCCGAGACCGAGCGGCTGCTGCTCGGGTACACCGTCCGGCTGGCGGAGGTGCTGCTCTCCGCCGAGTCGCCGGCCTCGGCAGCGGAGGAGGTCGGGCGGTCACTTGTCGCCGCGCACCTCACCGAACCGGGAGTGATCGAGTGGTCGGTGCGTACGCTCGGCGAGCGGTTCCGGACCGAGGTGCTCGCCGCCGTGGCCGGGCGGCCGGGGCTGGACGAGCGGATCGCGGTGATGCAGGGTGCCCTCGCGGCCGGCTTCGCCCGCGCGTTGCGGGAGCGGACCTTCGTCCAGCAGGAGGGGATCGCCCGCGCCATGTGGCACGCGCGCGACGACGCCGAGGCGGCGCTGCGTGACAGCGAGGCCCGCTTCCGGGCGGTCTTCGACGGCGCGGCCATCGGCATCGGCATCGCCGGAGTAGACGGCACGATCATCGACGTCAACCACGCCTTCGCCGACATGCTCGGCTACTCGGTCGAGGAACTACGGCAGCTCAACGTGGCGTCGCTGTTCCACGCCGACGACGCGGCCGGCATGTGGGAGTTGTACCAGGAACTGATCGAGGGCAAGCACGACGCGGCCCGGGTCCAGAAGCGCTACCACCGCAAGGACGGCAGCGCCGTCTGGACCGACCTGGCCGTCTCGCTGATCCGGCACGACGACGGCCGGCCCCGGTTCACCGTGGCCGTGGTCGAGGACATCACCGCACGGTACGAACTCCAGCAGCGGTTGCGCTTCCAGGCGCTGCACGACCCGCTGACCGGCCTGCCGAACCGGACGCTGTTCTTCGACACGCTGGCCGGCCTGGTGGAGCAACCCGACGCGCCGGGCCGGGTCGGTGTCTGCTTCCTCGACCTGGACGGATTCAAAGCGATTAACGACAGTCTCGGGCACGCCCTCGGCGACCGGCTGCTCGTGATGATCGCCCGACGGCTGGCCGACTGCGTGGCCGAACAGGGCTATCTGGTCGCCCGGATGGGCGGCGATGAGTTCGTCATCCTGGTCGACGGGGTCGCCGCCGTCGAGGACGTGATCGCGGTGGCCGAGTCGGCCCTGGCCGCCGTCGCCGCGCCGGTGCGCGTCGGCGACCAGCAGCTCGCCGTCTCGGCGAGCATCGGCATCGTCGACTCGGCGGTCGCCGGCACCAGCGTGGTGGAGCTGATGAAGGCGGCCGACACCACCCTCTACTGGGCGAAGGCGGAGGGGCGTGACCGGTGGGCGGTCTACGATCCCGAGCGCAGCGCCCAGGACATCGCCCGGTCGGAACTGGCCGCCGGGCTGCCGGTGGCCCTGGACCGGGGCGAGTTCGTGCTGCACTATCAGCCGATCGTGTCCCTGCTGGACGGGCGCGTGCTGGCCGTCGAGGCGCTCGTCCGCTGGCAGCATCCGCAACTGGGACTTGTCGGTCCGGACCGGTTCATCGGGCTCGCCGAGGAGACCGGCCTGATCGTCCGTCTGGGCGAGTGGGTGCTGCGGCAGGCGTGCCGTGACGCCCAGCGGTGGCACACCGAATTTCCCGACGCCAGGCTGGTGGTGAGCGTCAACCTGGCCGCCCGCCAGGCCGACCGCCCGGCCATCGTGAACACCGTGGCCGATGCGCTGGCCAGCAGCGGTCTGCCGGCGGAACTGCTGCAACTGGAGCTGACCGAGAGCGCGGTGATGGGATCCGCCGGGGAGCCGCTGCGGACCCTGCACCGGCTCGCCGCGCTGGGCGTACGGCTGGCCGTGGACGACTTCGGCACCGGGTATTCCAATCTGGCGTACCTGCGCCGGCTGCCGATCACCTGCCTGAAGCTGGCCGGCCCGTTCGTGGAGGGAATCCGAGGCACCGAGCCGGCCGATGCCGACCACCGCGACGAACGCATCGTCGACGCGCTGGTGCGGCTGGCCCACGCGCTCGAACTGTGGGTCACCGCAGAGGCGGTCGAGACCGAGGCGCAGGCGGAACGGTTGCGGGCGCTGCGGTGCGACACCGCCCAGGGTCGGCTGTTCGGCCCACCGGGCCCGGCGGAGACGGTGGTGGCCCGATTGCGTGGCGACGAACCGCGATGATCAGACCGTGACCGTTCCGGGTACGAACGTGGCCCGTGGATCAGAGTCGAGGCGAGCGGATGGGGAGTCGACGTGGGGCTGACGGAAACCGGAACGGCGGTGTCGGTCGTCACCGCGCTGGCCATCCTCGCCGGGTTGGCCGGGGTGGTGGTGCCCGGCCTGCCGGCGCTGCCGTTGTGTTGGGGCGGCGTACTGGTGTGGAGCCTGTTCGGCGACGCCGGAGCCGGCCGGTGGCTGGTGCTCGCCGCCGCCACGCTGGTCGCCGTGGCCGGCACCGTGGTCAAGTACACCTGGCCCGGGCGGAACCTCAAGCGGGCCGGGGTGCCCACCACGTCGCTGCTGGCCGGCGCGGTGCTCGGGTTGATCGGCTTCTTCGTCATCCCGGTGGTAGGGCTGGTCATCGGCTTCGTCGGCGGGATCTTCGCGATGGAACGGCTGCGGCTCGGTGACACCCGACTCGCCTGGCCGGCGACCAAACGGGCGGTCGCCGCGGCGGGGCTGTCGATGCTTGTCGAGTTCCTCTCCGGGCTGGTGATCGGTGCTCTGTGGGTGGCCGGCCTGGTGATGGCCTGACCGAGGCGGCGCGGGGCGGAGTCAGGGTAGGGCGCGACGCCGTACCCGAGAGAGAGGTGACGCTTTCCCGCGCCGCCGCGGCGGCCGGGCCGTTCCGAGGGCCCGGTGGTCGGCCCGTCGCGATCGGGCCTGGTCACAGGCCCAAGGATGGGGTACGCGAGCCGCGCCGGCAACGCAATTGCGGATGGTCGGCCGATTTCGGCGGCCACGCCGGGCGGTTTGGCGGGGGATCGGATGGGGGTACGGGCGGAGCGTCTTATTGACGGTGATCGGCTCGGCCGGTAGACCTTGGTGATGGAGGCTCGCGGATGAGAAAGCCGCCGCTCACGTTGGAACAACTGCGGGTCGTCGTCGCCGAGGGCGAGATCGACACGGTGGTGCTGGCCCTGGTCGACATGCAGGGCCGGTTGCAGGGCAAACGGTTCCACGCCCCGTACTTCCTCGACCAGGTTGTCGGGCACGGCAGCGAGGGGTGCAACTACCTGCTCGCCGTCGACGTGGACATGAACACGGTCGACGGGTACGCGATGTCGAGCTGGGAACGCGGTTACGGTGACTTCGCGATGAAGCCGGACTTCGGCACCCTGCGCCGGGTGCCGTGGCAGCCCGGCACCGCGCTGCTCCTGGCCGACCTGGAGTGGTTGGACGGTGCCGGTCCGGTGATCGCCTCGCCACGGCAGATCCTGCGCCGGCAGTTGGACCGGCTGGCCGCGCACGGGCTGACCGCGTACGCCGGCACCGAGCTGGAGTTCGTGCTGTTCCGTGACTCGTACGAGCAGGCGTGGCAGCGCGGCTACCGGGAGCTGACCCCGGCCAACCAGTACAACGTGGACTATTCGCTGCTCGGTACCGCCCGGGTGGAGCCGCTGCTGCGCCGGATCCGCACCGAGATGGCCGGCGCGGGGCTGGTTCCGGAGAGCGCGAAAGGTGAGTGCAACCTCGGCCAGCACGAGATCGCCTTCCGTTACGACGAGGCGGTCGCCTGTGCCGATCATCACGTCATCTACAAGAACGGGGCGAAGGAGATCGCCGCCCAGGAGGGCATGTCGATCACGTTTATGGCCAAGCCGAACGAGCGGGAGGGCAACTCCTGCCACATCCACTTCTCGTTGCGTGACGCCTCCGGCGGCTCGGCGATGCTGGGCGACGGTCCGGCGCACCTGAGCCCGACCGGGCAGCGGGTGCTCGCCGGGCTGCTCGCCACGATGCGGGAGATGAGCCTGTTCTTCGCGCCGAACATCAACTCCTACAAGCGATACCAGCCGGGCTCGTTCGCGCCGACCGCACTGCGGTGGGGCACCGACAACCGCACCTGCGCGCTGCGGTTGGTGGGACACGGTCAGGGGATGCGGGTGGAGAACCGGGTGCCCGGTGCCGACGTCAATCCGTACCTGGCGATCGCGGCCCTGGTGGCGGGCGCGCTGCACGGTATCGAGAACGAGTTGGACCTGCCTGAGGAGTGCACCGGCAACGCGTACGACGACCCGAGCGCCGAACGCGTCCCGGGCACCCTCCGTGACGCCCTCACTCTGTGGGAAGGCTCGACGGTGGCCCGCGACGCCTTCGGCGAGGAGGTGGTGGCCCACTACGCCAACATGGCCCGCGTAGAGCTGGCCGCCTTCGACGCCGCCGTCACCGACTGGGAACTCACCCGTGGCTTCGAACGCCTCTAACCCCCCCCACCCCACCCCCCACCCCACCCCACCAACCCCCCCACCCCACCCCACCCCACCGCGATCATGCAGTTGTGGCGCCCGAAGGGGGCAGTAAGCGGCTTTTCTCCCGTGCCACAACTGCATGATCGGCGAAGAGTGGGTGGGCGAAGAGTGGGTGGGCGAAGGGTGATCGGCGAAGAGGGGGTGGGGTGAGGGTGGATGGGTGAGGTACGGGATCCGGCGCGAGGCACGGTGTTGCGGGAGGTGGCCGAGAGTTCCGTCGGGGACGTGGATGCGGCGATCGGGCGGGCGTCGCGGGCGTACCAGCGGTGGCGGCAGGTCAGCGCCGGGGACCGGGGGCGGTTGTTGCGGCGGTTCGCGGCGGTGGTGGACGAGCACCTGGAGGAGTTGGCGCGGTTGGAGGTGGCCAACGCCGGCCACACCATCGGCAACGCCCGCTGGGAAGCGGGCAACGTCCGGGATGTGCTGGACTACTACGCGGGGGCGCCGGAACGGCTCACCGGGCGGCAGATCCCGGTGCCGGGCGGGCTGAACGTCACCTTCCACGAACCACTCGGCGTGGTCGGGGTGATCGTGCCGTGGAACTTCCCCATGCCCATCGCCGCCTGGGGCTTCGCTCCCGCGCTCGCCGCCGGCAACACGGTGGTGCTCAAGCCCGCCGAACTGACGCCGTTGACCGCGATGCGGCTGGCCGAGTTGGCGGAGCACGCGGGTCTGCCCGAGGGGGTGTTCACCGTGCTGCCCGGGCGGGGCGAGGTGGTCGGCGAACGGTTCGTCAGCCACCCCGCCGTACGCAAGATCTGCTTCACCGGCTCCACCGAGGTCGGCACCCGGATCATGGCCGGCTGCGCGAGTCAGGTGAAGCGGTTGACCCTGGAGTTGGGCGGCAAGTCGGCGAACCTGATCTTCGCCGACGCCGACCTGGAGCGGGCCGCCGCCAGCGCGCCGTACGCCGTCTTCGACAACGCCGGCCAGGACTGCTGCGCCCGGTCGCGACTGCTGGTGCAGCGCGGGGTGTACGACCGTTTCCTCGAACTGCTCGAACCGGCGGTGCGGGCCTTCCGGGTGGGTGACCCGGCCGACGAGAGCACCGAGATGGGACCGTTGATCTCGGCCGGGCAGCGGGATCAGGTCGCCGGGTACGTCGACGGTTCGCGGGTGGCATTCATCGGCTCGCGGCCCGACGGCCCCGGCTACTGGCACGCGCCGACCGTGCTGCTCGCCGACTCGCCCGGCGACCGTCACTGGCGGGAGGAGATCTTCGGCCCGGTCGTCTCGGTGCTCCCGTTCGACGACGAGGCCGACGCCGTCCGGCTGGCCAACGACACCGAGTACGGTCTCTCCGGCTCGATCTGGACCCGCGACGTGGGCCGCGCGCTGCGGGTGGCCCGGGCCGTGGAGGCCGGCAACCTGAGCGTCAACTCCCACTCCTCCGTGCGGTACTGGACGCCGTTCGGCGGGATGAAGCGTTCCGGTCTGGGCCGGGAACTGGGGCCGGACGCCCTGCACGCGTTCACCGACGTCAAGAACGTCTTCGTCAGCACGGAGGAGTGAGCATGCCGGGACGGTTGCAGGACCGGGTGGCCGTGGTGACCGGGGCGGCCAGCGGTATCGGGCTGGCCACCGTGCGCCGGTTCGCCGCCGAGGGCGCCCGGGTGGTCTGCGTCGACGTGGACACCGAGGCCGGTCAGCGGGCCGCCGACGAGGTGAGTGGGAGTTTCGTCGCGGCGGACGTGGCCGACGAGACGGCGGTACGCGACCTCTTCGACGGGGTGGTCGAGCGGTACGGGCGGGTGGACGTGGCGTTCAACAACGCCGGTATCTCCCCGCCGGACGACGACTCCATCCTGGAGACCGGGCTGGACGCCTGGGAACGGGTGCTGCGGGTGAACACGACGAGCGTCTACCTGTGTTGTAGGCACGTCATCCCGCACATGCGCCGGCAGGGTCGGGGCTCGATCATCAACACCGCCTCCTTCGTGGCGTTGATGGGCGCGGCGACGTCACAGATCGCGTACACCGCGAGCAAGGGCGGTGTGTTGGCGCTCACCCGGGAGTTGGGCGTGCAGTTCGCCCGGGAGGGCATCCGGGTCAACGCCCTCTGCCCGGGGCCGGTGGCCACGCCGTTGCTGCGGGAGCTGTTCGCGGCCGATCCGGAGCGGGCCGCCCGCCGGCTGGTGCACGTGCCGATGGGCCGATTCGGTGAACCGACCGAGATCGCCGCTGCGGTGGCCTTCCTGGCCAGCGACGACGCCTCGTTCATGACCGCCGCACAGTTCGTGGTCGACGGGGGCATCACCGGCGCTTACGTCACCCCTCTGTGACTTCCTATGCGCGCAAGGTGAGGATTATTGCTCGGTCGGATCGCCACCGGCGCTCACCTGGAGCTGAACAGCGTCCCAACCGCCGAATGCGTTACGTTGCTGATCCGTCTGGGTAGAAGGCGGTCAGGGCATTTGGTGATCGGTAGCGGCGTGGACACGGCCGGGGAGGCTGCATGAACTCGGCCCATGGGGGCGTGGACGGTAGTCAGCCGTCCGCAGCGAAGAACGGAATGTCTCCGCTGCTCGCGGCGGCATTCGCGGGTGGCGGTGAGATGGGCGGCCTGTTGCGCGACCGCGACTGGTCGGCCAACCCGCTCGGTCCACCGGAGCGTTGGCCTACCTCGCTGGGCAACGCCCTCAGCACACTGCTCGCCTCGAAGGCGCAGATCGCCATGTTCTGGAGCGAGGACCTGCGTGCCTTCTACAACGACGCGTACCGGCCCACCATCGGCGACAAGCATCCCGCCGTGCTGGGCGAGCCTGCCCGGGAGCACTGGGTGGAAACCTGGGACGTGCTGGAGCCGTTGCTGACCGGGGTGCTGCGGAGCGGCGAGTCGTACCAGGCCCAGGACCATCACTTTCTGCTTGATCGGCACGGCTTCGTGGAGGATGTCTACTTCGACGTCTCGTACGATCCGATCCGCGACGTGAGCGGTGCGATCAACGGGGTGCTCTGCATCTGCAGCGAGACCACCGGGCGGGTGCTCAGCGAACGCCGGCTGCGGGCGTTGGCCGAACTCGGCTCGGAACTGGCCGATCCGGTCGACACCGACGAACTCGGCCGGGTCGCGGCGGCGGTGCTCGACCGGCATCGAGCCGACGTCCCGCTCGGGCTGTTCTACCTGCGGGACGGCGAGGGACACCTGCGCCTGGCCGGAGCCAGTGGCGCCGCGACCGTCCCGGCCGAGCTGCCCACCCGGCTGCTTGAGGTGGCCGCGACGGGCGTCGCAGGGACGGTGGCCGTCGCCGATCTACTCGGCCAGGTCCCGCCCGATGCCGCCGACGAGGCGGTGGTGCTGCCGATCAGCGCGACCAACGACCCCGCGGGGTTGCTGGTGCTGGGAGTGGCCCGGCGGCTGCCGCTCACCGAGGACTACCGCACGTTCTGCGAGTTGGTCGCCGCACAGATCTGCCGGGCGGTCGGCAAACAGCGGGCGTACGAGCAGGAGCGGGCCCGAGCCGCCGAGCTGGCCGCCCTGGACCTGGCCAAGACCAACTTCTTTGCCAACGTGAGCCACGAGTTCCGTACCCCGCTGACCCTGGTGCTGGGCCCGCTGGAGGACCTGCTCGCCGACCCGGCGCTCAGCGAGGACCACACGCAGCGGCTGACCGTCATGCACCGCAACGCGTTGCGGTTGCTGAAGCTGGTCAACACGGTGCTCGACTTCTCGCGGTTGGAGTCCGGGCGGCTGGTGGCGAACTACGAGCCCACCGACCTGGCCGGGTACACCTCCCGGTTGGCCAGCACGTTCCGTTCCGCGAGCGAGCGCGCCGGGCTGCGGCTGGCGGTGGACTGTCCTCCGTTGCCGGAGCCGGTCTTCGTCGACCCGGACATGTGGGAGAAGATCGTTCTCAATCTGATCTCGAACGCCCTGAAGTTCACCTTCGAAGGAGAGATCAGCATCCGGGTCCGCGCGGCCGATGGCACCGCTCGTCTCGAGGTCTCCGACACCGGGGTGGGCATCGACGCGCGGGAGTTGCCGCACGTGTTCGAGCGGTTCCACCGGGCGCCGGGAGTCCGCTCCCGCAGTCACGAGGGCACCGGCATCGGCCTGGCCCTGGTGCGGGAGCTGGTCGAGATGCATGGCGGCCGGGTCAGCGCCACGAGCCAGATCGACGTTGGCAGCACCTTCGTGGTCACCATCCCGTTCGGTGCCGGGCACCTGCCGGCCGACCGGTTGGCCGAGGTCGATCACACCGAGCGCGAGCCGCGGCAGGCCCCGCTCTTCGTCGCCGAGACCGTCCAGTGGACCGCCGGTCCGGTGGCTGCCGCGTCCCGCCCGGCGCCGGCCGGCACCGCGACCGTGCCGGATGCCGACGTCTCGACGGAGCGGGGATCCCGGCCGCTCAGCACCGCGCCCGCCGGCCGGGTGCTGGTCGTCGACGACAACCCCGACCTGCGCGAGCACGTCACCCGGTTGCTCATGCCCATTTGGGAGGTGAGTACCGCCGCCGACGGGGTGGAGGCGCTGCGGCTCGTCACCGAGAGGGCCTTCGACCTGGTGCTGACCGACGTGATGATGCCGCGCCTGGACGGCTTCGGGCTGGTCGCCGCGCTGCGCGCGGATCCGCGTACCCGGTACGTGCCGATCGTGCTGCTCTCGGCCCGCGCCGGTTCCGCCGAGGAGGTGGCCGGGTTGTCGGTGGGTGCCGACGACTATCTCACCAAGCCCTTCTCCGGGCAGGAGCTGACTGCCCGGGTCCGGGCCAACATGGCCCTCGGCCAGCTGCGTAACCAGATCATCCGCCGGCTGCGTGCCCTCGCGGACGCGGCGGTCGCGGTCAACACCGCCCGATCCACCGCCGACGTGCTCCAGGTCGCCGCCCGCCATGCGTTGAGTCTCGCCGAGGCCGTCCGGGTGGTGGTCTCCGTCGGCGGCGCGCGCTACGAGGCCGACGCCGGTGGGGCCAGCAGCGTCGAACCGTCCTTCGTCCTGCCGTTGATTGGGGCGGCCGACCAGCCGCTCGGCGAGCTACGGGTGTGGCATCCGGCCGCCGAGAGCGCCGACGCCGACGAGGCCGCGTTGACCCAGCTCGCCCGCCTGGTCGGAGCACGTTTGGAGAACGCACAGCTCTACGAGACCGAGCACCGCATCGCCACCACTCTCCAGCACAGCCTGCTGCCCCGCACCCTGCCCCAGTTGCCCGGTGCCTTGGTGGCCAGCCGCTACCTGCCCGGCAGCGCGGACGTCGAGGTGGGCGGTGACTGGTACGACGTGGTTGCCCGGGACGACGACGAACTCGTGCTGATCATCGGTGACGTGGTCGGCAAGGGAGTGCCGGCGGCAGCGGCGATGGGTCAGCTCCGCAACGCGCTGCGCGCGTACGTGCTGGAGGGTTTCGACCCGGGTGAGTCGTTGACCCGGCTGAACCGGCTGGTGGGGTCCACCGATTCACGCTCGTTCGCGACGGTCTTCTGTCTGTGGTTCAGCCCCCGCACGGGTCGGCTGCGCTACGCCAGCGCCGGGCACCCGTCGCCCCTGCTGATCCAGGGCGACGACGTGGCGTTCCTGCACGGCCGGGCGCTCGGGCCGCCGGTCGGTGCCATCGTGGGCACCCAGTACGAGACCGTCTCCGGCGAGCTGCGGGCCGGCGACCGGCTGCTGCTCTACACCGACGGCCTGATCGAGGACCGACAGGTCGGCATCGACGAATCGCTGGCCCTGTTGCGCGCCGACGCGGCCCGCTCCGGTGAGCACGTGGCCGACCTGATCGACGCGGTGGTGGCACGGGTCGCCGGCCGGCCCCGACGGGACGACGTCGCGGTCCTGGCCCTGGAGGCGGTCGAACTCAACCGGTTCGCGCTGCGGCTGCCCGCCGATCCGACCCGGTTGAGCTTGCTGCGCAAGCGGCTGGAGGACTTCCTGGTCGCGCACCGGGTGGGCGAGACGGACCTGTTCGACCTGACCGTGGCGGTTTCCGAAGCAGCGGCCAACGCCATCGAGCACCCGGTCGACCCGGCGGAGCCGGTGGTGGAGGTTGCGGTACGGGTCGAGGACCGCACGGTGGTGGCGACGGTGTCGGACAGCGGGCGGTGGCGCGAGTCGACCGGGTCGGGTTTCCGGGGTCGCGGGCTGTCGCTGATCCGGGCACTCGGGGATCTCTCGGTCGAGCACACGCCGCAGGGGACACGGGTCACCCTGCGTCGGGAGCTGAGCGAGTAGCCGCGCGCCGGTCGGGCGGCTCAGGCCGGGTGCAGCCAGGGCTGAGTCGCCAGACCGGCGATCTCCAACACCCGACTGACCTGTCGGGACGGCAGCACCGTCAACGCGTCCGGGTAGCGGCCGGCGAGCCGGACCACCGCGTGGATGGCCGCCGAGTCGAAGAAGGTGACCGCCCGCAGGTCGAGCGTCACCCGGCCGGCCGGTTCGCGTAGCACGGTCTGGAGCATGGTGTCGGCGGTCGCCATGTCGACCTCGCCGGTCACCACCACGCTCAGGTGATCACCATCGGTCTCCGCGTTGGCGGAGAAAATGGGAGGTGCGCCCCCTTGATCCACGCAGACACCTTGACACAGTGCTGGTGGCAGGGCAACAACCCTCCGGAGCGGCCGGTGGTGGGGGTCACTGTGCGGGCGGCGATAGGCTTGTGTCATGACCGTCCGTGCGCCGCTGACCCCTGGCACGCTCTCCCCGTGGCGGCCGGTGCCCGCCCACATCCCCCGCCCGGAGTACGTCGGCAAGAAGGCCCCCCGGCCCTGGCAGGGGTCGCACGTGCAGACACCGGAGACCATCGAGAAGATGCGTCTGGCGGGGCGGATCGCCGCCCAGGCGGTGCAGTTGGCGGGCGAGCACTGCAAGCCCGGCGTTACCACTGACGAGATCGACCGGGTGGTGCACGACTTCCTCGTCGACAACGGGGCCTACCCGTCGACCCTGGGCTACCGGGGCTTTCCGAAGTCCTGCTGCACCAGCCTCAACGAGGTGATCTGCCACGGCATCCCCGACTCGACCGCGCTCGTCGACGGCGACATCATCAACGTCGACGTCACCGCGTACATCGGTGGGGTGCACGGCGACACGGACGCGACATTCTGCGTCGGCGAGGTCGCCGAGGAGAACCGGCTGCTGGTCGAGCGGACGCACGCGGCGATGATGCGGGGGATCCGGGCGGTCGCACCGGGTCGGCAGATCAACGTGATCGGCCGGGTCATCGAGTCGTACGCGAAGCGCTTCGGCTACGGCGTGGTCCGCGACTTCACCGGCCACGGCATCGGCGAATCCTTCCACAGCGGGCTCTACGTGCCGCACTACGACAGCCCGCGCCCCACCGACGTGATGGAGCCCGGAATGACCTTCACCATCGAGCCGATGATCACTCTCGGCACCTACCAGTACGACCTGTGGGACGACGGCTGGACGGTGGTCACCAAGGACCGGAAGTGGACCGCCCAGTTCGAGCACACCGTGCTGGTGACCGAGGACGGCCACGAGATCCTGACGCTGCCGTGACCGAGACCCCTGCGGCGCTGCGTGAGCACCATCACGCCGACGTGTCCGGCGGCTGGCTGCGCCCGGCCGTGTTCGGGGCGATGGACGGCCTGGTCACCAACATCGCCCTGATCGCCGGTGTCGGCGGCGGTGGGGTCTCGCCCCGCACCATCGTGCTCACCGGCACCGCCGGCCTGGTGGCCGGAGCCATCTCGATGGCGCTCGGTGAGTACACCAGCGTGCGGTCGGCCAACGAGCAGATCGCCGCCGAGGTGGCCAAGGAACGCCAGGAGTTGGAGCGTCACCCGGAGGCCGAGGCCCGCGAACTCGCCGACATGTGGGTTGCCCGGGGACTGCCCGAGGGCCTCGCCGTCCAGGTCGCCGAGGCGGTACGCCGGCACCCGGAGCAGGCGCTGCGCATGCACGTGCAGGAGGAGTTGGGCGTCAACCCGGACGAGCAACCGAACCCGTGGACGGCGGCGCTCTCGTCGTTCCTCTGCTTCTCCGTCGGCGCCCTGGTGCCGCTGCTGCCGTACCTGCTCGGGGCGACCAGCCTGGCTCTGGCCCTGGCCGTCGGTGGGCTCGGCCTCTTCGTCGCCGGTGCGGTCGTCGCCCGGTTCACCAACCGCCGGTGGTGGTCCGGCGGGCTGCGCCAACTGCTGCTCGGCGCCGCCGCAGCGGTGGCGACATACCTGATCGGCGCGCTGATCGGGGTGCCGGGCGGCCTCGGCTGAGTCAGCCGTCGAGCAGGTCGTCGATGGTGCCGTCGACCGGGCGGCCACGGGCGGTGAGTTCCGCCGACTGGCGGGCCAGCACCGCACCCACCTCGGTCATGTCCGCCCCGGCCAGCCCGGTCCGCCGTACCGCGTCGCCCGGATCCCGAAAGTAGGTGCGGTTGAGCAGCCCGCTGACCGTGGCTGCGCCGAGCCGGGCCTCGCCGAGCATCAGCAGGGCCTGGTCCGTCTCGTACCACTCGGCCAGCCGGGCGGCCCTGGCATGCGCGGCGCTGCCCCGGTACCACGCCCTGCGGGCGGCCGAGGTGAACTCGGCCGGGCGCGCCCGGGCCAGTCGGCCGAGGTGCTCGTCGCGCAGGGTGGCCAGCCATCCGGTCGGGTCGTGCAGAGCCCGCGTGGTCACGTAGCGGTCGGCGGTCAGCGGCCACCGGCTGGTCAACTGCCGGGCCTGGCGCAGCCGCTCCTCGGCGGCCCCGACGGTCAGGTCGACAAGTACGCCGTCCACCCGACGGGTCGCCGCCGGAGGGCCGGTGCCGGGCCGGTAGGTGACCACCAGCATCCCGACCTCACCGTCGCCACCACCGTCGTCGTCGCCGTGGGCCAGCGGACCGTGCACCGCGACCGCGAGCACCTCGGCCGGGAACCGCCGCCGGACGGCGACGGCGACCCGCTCGGCCACGTCCCAGCGGGGATCGTCCCGGTGTTCCTGGACACCGCCCACGCCGACCACCCCGCGTTCGCGCCACCCACAGCGACCTGTCGGTCACGCACACCCTAACGCCTGTGTCGGTGCCCTCGGTCGAGCCGCGACGGGGGGTCAGGCATGTCGGGTGTCGTCGGGCACCAGGCGGAAGATCCAGATCTCCCGGCCGGCGGCCCGCTCCACGTACGTCTCGTAGGCCGGCCACTCGTCGACCAGCAGCCGCCACAGCCGGTCGCGTTCGGCGCCGGTGGCCACCTCGGCGCGTACCGGGATCCGGTGCCCCTTGACGTCCACCTCGGCCCTCGGTTCGGCGAGCAGGTTCAGCGACCACGCCGGCTGGTGGGCCTGGCCCCAGTTCGACCCCACGACCACGTAACCGTCGCCGTCGGGGGAGTAGAGCAGCGGGTTGCTGCGTGGCCGACCAGACTTGCGGCCGGTCGTGGTGATCACCAGCGACGGTACGAGCCCGAAAGCCACCACCCGGCCCCGGGTCAGCCGCCCGACGGCCCGGTCGACGGGTACCAGCAGCCGGATGGTGGCGCCGAACCAGCGGCGCCGGCCGACCCGGCGGGTGAGGCTTTCCAGCACGGACATCCGCACAGTCTGGGGGTGGGGTGCCGGTCAGTCCAGACGGCGTTCCATCGGTAGCCGGGACCGGGTGAACAGCGCCGCGCCGAACATCGCCACCAGCGGTACCGCCACCAGCACACCCAGGGTGAGCCAGGGCATCACCAACGGGTAGGGCGGTTCGATCGGCCAACTGTCGGCGTACCGGCGGTTGGTGAAGGCCAGCACGATCAGGGCCGAGGCGAGTCCGGCGACGATGCCCAGTGTCGAGCCGAGCACCGCGATCAGGCCAGCCTGGCAGAGTGACAGCAGCCGGCGTACGGCTGGTCCCGCGCCGACCGCGGCGAGGGTGGACAGGTCGGCCCGTCCCTCGGCGGCGGCCAGACCGGTGGCGATGCCAGCGGCGCCGACGGTGACCACCGCGGAGACCGCCGCCAGCAACAGCAGCAGTGGCCGGGTGTCGTCGTGGTCGTGGTTGCGCTCCACCGAGACCCCCGCGAAGCCGAGCGGACGAAGGGCGGCGGCGAGTTCGTCCTGCCGCTGCTGGTCCGGTGGCTGCTGAGCGTCCAACGCCCAGCCGACCTGCCAGGTCGTCATCTTGAGTCGGTCGGCGGCGGCGGGGGAGAGCAGCAGCCAGTGCTGACCGAATCCGGTGTGCAGCGCGCGTCCGGGGACGGTGGCGGTGTCTGTGGGCCGCTTCTCGTCGCCGTGCACGACCCGGAGATCCAGGCGGTCGTCGCGCAGGAAGCGGGCGTCGGTGACCACCGCGCCGCCCGAGCGCAGCGTGGCGGTGGCGGCCTCGACCTCGGCCGGTTCGACCCCGGTGAGCAGCGGCAGCGTGGCGCCGTCGTCCACGGCGACCCGCAGGTACGGGCCGTGGGGCTGGTCGTCGCTGTGCTGGCAGCGGGGGTCGGCGCGGGCCCGCAGCTGGTCGGCCGCGGTGAGTGGCCGGTACGGCTGCCAGGGGCAGACCCGCTCGGCAGGCATGGTGGCGGTGATCGTGCAGGCGTAGAAGTCCGGCGCGCAGCCGGCCGCCACCAGCGGGGCGATGGTGCCGGCGCCGAGCAGCTTCCGCGCCGGGCCGCTGACCTCGTCGAGGGTGGGCGGGCGGTCCGACGCGGGATCTCCGCTGGTGGTGACCAGCACGGTGCGTTCCGGTAGCAGCGGCTGGTTCCGCTGGTCGGCGCGGGCGTTGTCGCTGGCCAGGAAGAGGCCGAGGGCGACGCTGCCGGCGACCGCGGCCATCACGGCGGAGATGGCCGGCGCGGCCGACGCGCGGTTACGGCTGGCGTCGCGGACCGCGATCCGGGGGGCCAGCGGCAGGAACCGACCGAGCCGGGCCAGCAGGCCCACAAGCGTCGGGGTGGCGAACACCAGACCCAGCTCGCCCAGGACCAGCCCGCCGAGGATGACCGGCTGCGAGGTGAGGACCGCGCCGCTCGCGGCCACGACGGTTCCGCCGGCGGCCAGCGCGATGCCGATGGCGAGCCACCGGCGTCGGTGCACGGGTGGGGTGCGCCGTCCGGCGAGCCCGGCCACCACGTCCTGCCGGGCGGCCGTCCACGCCGGTGCCAGCGCGGCCAGGATTCCGGCCAGCACCGCGACCAGCGCGATCACGACCAGGGCCGCGGGCCAGACGCGGTAGCCGCCGAACCGCTGCGAGAAGACGAACTCCTCGACCAGAGGCCGGCCGGCGATGGCGGCGGTCACGCCGAGCACGATCCCGGTCACGGCACCGACCCCACCCAGCACCACGCCGTCGGCGAGCACCACCCGGCGCAGCTGCACCGCGTCGCCACCGGCGACCGCCACCAGAGCCAGTTCCCGTCGCCGACGGCGTACTCCGACGGCGAACGCCGGCCCGACCAGCAGCACCACTTCGAGCAGGCCGAGTCCGCCGACGAGGACGCCGGTGCTGACCGCATCCACGGTCATTCCGCCCATTCGCGAGTCGACGTACGGGGACAGCTTTGCGTGCGGCGCGGGTACCCGGGCGACGACCACGACGCCGTTGTGGTTGAGCCGCCGGAAGACGTCCTCGGTGAGCGGGACGGACAAATCAGCCAGGAAGACCTCGTCGGGGTGGGTCTCCGGAGGTGCCCCGGCGGGGTGCAGGATGACCATCGCGTTCAGTTGCTCGGGGAGTTCGGCCACGCCGACGACCGTCCAGGTGCGGCTGTCGTCCGCGGCGGCGACCTGGTCTCCGAGGTCGACACCGAGGCTGCGTCGAGCGGCCAGGTTCACCGCGATCTCGTCGGCGGTGGCCGGCGCCCGGCCCCGGTGGATCCGGGCGAGGCCGTGCCCGAGCGGGTCGGTCAGGTCGATCGCGGCGGCGGCGATGTCGTCGCGGATCCGGTTGCCCTGCCAGGCGCTGAACGGCACCCAGCGACGGAGCGGCAGCACCCGGCTGCCCTCGGGCAGCAGCGCGGCGAAGTGCTCCGCGGCGACCGGGGCGGTGAGCGGCTGGTCCCGGTCTCCCGAGGTCCAGCCGCTGCCGTCGGGGCTCTGCTCGACCGGGCCGCGCCCCACCACCCGGAGCTCCGCGTCGGCGCTGCCGAGCCGACGGTCCAACTCCTCGCTCGGGGTCAGCCGGGCCATGTCGACGCTGACCGCGACGAAGCTCAACGCCAGCACCGGTAGGATGATCATCGCCAGCACCAGGGCGGTACGCCCGCGGGCCCGTCTGGCCTCCCGTCGGGCGATGCGCAGCGCGGCCCGCCACGATCCGAGCGTTTCGGCCAGCCGTGCACCGCTGGTCGGCCGGGACGGTCGATAGCTCACCGGCCGCTGCCGCTGAGCAGGGCCTCCACGCCGGTCAGCGGGGCCGTCGAGTCGACCGTCACGCCGTCGCGCAGGAACACCACCCGGTCGGCCCAGGCCGCATGGCGCGCCTCGTGGGTCACCAGCACACCGGCGGCCCCCGCGTCGACCCGGCGGCGCAGCAACCGCAGCACCGCCTCCCCGGTCTGCGAGTCCAGCGCGCCGGTCGGTTCGTCGGCCAGCACGAGGCGCCGCTGCCCGACCAACGCCCGGGCGATGGCGACGCGTTGCTGCTGACCACCGGAGAGCTGGTCCGGGAACCGGTCACCCGACTCCGACAGGCCCACCTCGATCAGCGCGTCGAGCGCCAGCCGGCGAGCCGCCCGTACCCCGGTGCCGTCCAGTTCGAGGGGGAGAGCGACGTTCTCCACCGCGGTCAGGCTGCCGATGAGGTTCAGGTTCTGGAAGATGTACCCGATGCGGCGGCGACGCAGCCGGGCCAGCCCGCGCCGATCCAGGGCGTGCAGCGGCTGCCCCTCGACGCGCACCTCACCGGCGGTCGGGCTGTCCAGTCCGCCGGCCAGGGCGAGCAGGGTGGACTTGCCGGAACCGGATGGGCCCATCACGGCGACCAGTTCGCCGGGCCGGACGGCCAGGCTCACCCCGCGCAGAGCGTGTACCGCCGCCGGTCCGCTGCCGTGGGTGCGGTGCACGTCACGCAGGTCGAGTACGGCGTCGCCGGCTGGTTCGGGGCCGGCTCTGGGTGAGGTCGCGGCGGCGTCGGACGCGGCCCGCGGGCCGGGGGCGGCTGGCTCACGGCCCCCGGGTGCGGTCACCGTCGTGCCTCCTCACCACTGTGGCCCACCGCCTCGGAGAGGGGCGCTGGGCTGGCGGCCGGGGGGCGGTGCCGGACCAGGCTGCTCTCGCAGTGGTCGAGCCAGCGCACCTCGGCCTCGGCCTGGAACACCATCGCGTCCAGCACCAGCCGCCAGGGCAGATCCTCCGGACGGTCGCTGGAGTACTTCAGCCTGGTCAGCTCCTGCAACGTACGCATGGTGGCGGTCCGTTGCGTCTGGACCACCGCGCGGACGTCCACGCCGGGGGTGGTCAACGCCAGCGCCAGCTTGATCGCCAGTTCGTCGCGTGGGCGGTCGCTGCGGCTGATCGGCGTGGCGAACCACAGGGTCAGGTCGGCGCGCCCGGCGTCGGTGATCTCGTACGGACGTTGTCCGGCCTCGCTCTCCGGCAGCGACCTGACCAGACCGTTTCGCTCCAACCGCGACAGGGTGGTGTAGACCTGCCCGATGTTCAGCGGCCAGGTGGCGCCGGTCGACTCCTCGAAGGCGGCCCGGAGCTGATAGCCGTACATCTGCCCGCGTTCGAGCAGGGCGAGCAGGCCGTGGCGGATGGACATGGACCGGAGTATGCATACCTGGTATGCCGACCGCAACCGGCGCGGACGTGAGTTCGCCTACGCCCGGTACGTCAGCCGGTCCCGATTCAGCCGGGGCGGCCCGGGAACGGCACGGTCACCGGGGTGACCCCAGCGCTGCGCCGCCAGCGGGTCGCCCGTACCGCGTACTCCACCAGGGCGGCCAGGGCGCGATCCCGCTCGGCGCCGGAGCTGACCGGCAGCGCCGCACGCCAGAAGGCCGCGGTACGCTCCTCCACCTGCACGGCGAGGCGCAGCGCGCTGGCCCGGTCGGTCACCGGGAAGGGCAACGCGTATCCGGCCCGATCCGGCGGGACACTGCCGCCGCCGGTGCTCAACTGCACCACCAGGGCGTCCCGGCGGGCCCGGTGGGCGGCTTCCGCCTCCACCGCCGCCTTGCGTTCGGCGCCGCTCAGTCGTACCCCGACGGGACCGTAGGCCCAGATGGCGGCGTACTCGGCGGTCAGGGCGCCGGCGAGCGCCTCGGTGGATTCGCTCATCGCAGCGCCTCCAGGTGGGTCGCGCGGGCGGCGGCGATCGAGCCGAGCAGCGCGACGCGCTCGGCGGGCGCGGCCGCGCAGGCCCCGATCGCCGACTCCCGACCGGCGCGTTCGGACTTCCGCAGCTCGGCCAGCGTGGCCGAGCCGGAGCGATCCGTCGGCGGCGTGCCCGACGGGACGACAGTGGGCGTGGCGGAGGCGGTCGCCGCACCGGTCAGCTCAGCCAGCTCTGCGGCGTGCGCCTCGTGCGACTCGGCAAGTGGGAGCAGCCGGGCGGCCAGATCGGGGTGAGCGGTGGCGGCGGCGCGTAGTCCCGCCGCGAGCCGCAGCGACTCGTCCAGCAGCGGCGCGAGCGGATCGGGTTGCGGCGGTGGCTCGTCGCGGTCGAGCAGGCCGCAACCGGTCAGCGGAGCGGCGGCCCCGCCGAGCGCCAGCAGCGCACCGGCCCGTAGCAGGCCGCGTCGGGAAAGTGCGGACGATTCGTCCTGCCAAGTCGTTCTGCCCATCGCCACCGGACAAGTCAACACCATCGCCGTGACGGGTGTCCGGCGGTGGCGCTCGGTGCGCCGCCCGGGCCGTCGTCCGGGCGGCGCGTTACGCTCTGCGCAGCCACCGGCGCGTCCGCACCGGTGGCGTGCCGGCATGGCGTCGGCGAGCAGCGGAAGGGTTCTTCGGATGACGCAGCGTGGCCGTGCCACCAGGACGACGGGGCGACCCCGCGGTGGCCAGGCTGCACGCCCGGGTCAGACCTCCCGTGGTGACCTCGGCGCCCGCCGCGAGCGGCTGCGTTCGGTGATCGCGCCCGTGGTGCAGGCCGCCGGCTACGACCTGGAGGATCTCACCGTCGCCCGAGCCGGGCGCCGGCACGTCGTGCGGGTGATCGTCGACGCCGACGGCGGCATCGACCTGGACGCGGTGGCCGACGTGTCGCGCGCGGTCTCCACCGCCCTGGACGCGGCCGAGGAGAGCGGCGGTGACCTCGTCGCGGGCGAGTACCAGCTCGAGGTCAGTTCGCCGGGCGTGGACCGCCCGTTGACCCTGCCCCGACACTGGCGGCGCAACGTGGGTCGGCTGGTCCGGGTGACGGTCCGCGGCGGCGCGTCGGCCGGGCAGCCCGGGGGTGACCGGCAGGTCACCGGCCGGGTGGTCGACGCCGACGCCGAGCGGGTGGTGCTGGAGACCGACGCGGACCGCGGGGAGTGGGTCTACGCCGACCTCGGCCCGGGCCGGGTGCAGGTCGAGTTCACCCGCCTCGACGAGCTGGCCGAATCAGAAGACGTCGACGACGATGACGATGTGGAGGACGAGGAGAGGTGAACATCGACCTCGCGGCGCTGCGCGCACTGGAGCGCGAGCGGGAGATCCCGTTCGACACGATCCTCGCGGCGATCGAGACCGCGCTGCTGACCGCGTACCGGCACACCGAGGGTGCCCAGACGCACGCCCGGGTGGAGATCGACCGGAAGACCGGCGCGGCACTTGTCTACGCCCAGGAGCTGGGCGCCGAGGGCACCGTGGAGCGGGAGTGGGACGACACCCCGCACGACTTCGGCCGGATCGCCGCCATGACCGCCAAGCAGGTGATCCTCCAACGGCTGCGGGAGGCCACCGACGAGGTGCACTTCGGTGAGTACGTCGGCCGCGACGGTGACCTGGTCACCGGGGTGGTGCAGGCGCACGAGGCGCGGGCCGAGAAGGGCATCGTCACCGTCGACCTGGGCAAGCTGGAGGGTGTGCTGCCGCAGTCGGAGCAGGTGCCCGGCGAGCGGTACACCCACGGCGAGCGGATCCGTTGCGTGGTGGTGCACGTGGCCAAGGGAATGCGTGGTCCGCAGATCACGTTGTCCCGTACGCACCCGAACCTGGTGAAGAAGCTCTTCGCCCTGGAGGTGCCGGAGATCGCCGACGGCACGGTAGAGATCGGCGCGATCGCCCGCGAGGCGGGTCATCGTACGAAGATCGCGGTGCGCTCCACCGCGGCCGGGGTCAACGCCAAGGGCGCCTGCATCGGTCCGATGGGTCAGCGGGTCCGGGCGGTGATGAGTGAGCTCCACGGAGAGAAGATCGACATCATCGACTGGTCGGACGATCCGGCGACCTTCGTCGGTAACGCGCTCTCCCCGGCCAAGGCGCTGCGCGTCGAGGTGGTCGACCTGGCCAACCGAGCCGCGCGGGTGACGGTTCCGGATTTCCAGCTGTCGCTCGCGATCGGGCGGGAGGGGCAGAATGCCCGACTTGCTGCCCGACTGACCGGTTGGCGGATCGACATTCGCTCCGACGCCGAACCGGTCACGCCCGCCGGGCAATCCGAAGCTGATCACGTCCGGGAACCGGGCGGAGCGGTGTCGGGTAGCTAGGGGTAGACTTCCACCAGTGGCACGACGCGCGCTGCCGGAGCGCACCTGTGTGGGTTGTCGACGGCGCGCACCGGCCAGTGAATTGCTGCGGATCGTCGCGATTGGCGACGAGGCTGGGTTCAGCCTCCGACCCGATCCGGCCCGCAGACTGCCGGGTCGGGGAGCGAACATGCACCCGGATCCGGCCTGCTTCGCGCAGGCAGTGCGGCGTCGTGCCTTCGGGCGCGCGCTGCGCGTCGCCGGGGTTCCGGATGACGGGGCCCTCGCGGAGTACCTGACGCGTCAACCACCACGTCCGGTCACCCGACCGGACGAGGGCCGCTAGCAAGGTAGGACGACCGACATGAGCACACGATGAAGTCCCAGAAATGATCAGGCTTCAAGTGCACGAGTGAGGTCGCTGCGGGTGCTGCCCGCACGACCTCGGAGTGAGGAGTGCAGTGGCAGGTAAGGCCCGCGTACACGAGCTTGCAAGAGAGCTCGGGGTCGAAAGCAAGACCGTACTCGCCAAGCTCAAGGAGATGGGCGAGTTCGTCAAGTCCGCGTCGAGCACCGTAGAGGCGCCTGTCGCCCGACGGCTGCGCAGCGCGTTCGTCGCCTCGGGTGGCCCCGGTGCCCCGGCGGCTGCGCCGCCGGCCGCACCGGCTCCGACGGCGGCAGCACCGACCCCGTCGCCGACCCCCGGCGAGCCTCGGGTCACCGCCAAGCCGACGCCGCCTCGGCGTCCGGCGGTGCCCGGGCCGAAGCCGAAGGGCCCGGTGCCCGGTCCGCCGCCAGCGGCGGCCCCGGTCGCCAAGCCGGCGAGTGCTCACGACATCGAGGTGGCCGCCGCCGAGGCGCGTGCCGCCGCGTTGAAGGCTGAGCAGGAGGCCGCGGTCAAGGCCGCCCAGGCCGCCCGCCAGCAACAGCGGGAGAACGTCCGCCGGGAGCCCCCGGCCGACGGTGGTGCCCGTCCGGGTCCCCGACCCGGTCCCGGCACGATGCCGCCCCGCCCGGGTTCTCCGGCCGCGGGTCGACCCGGTGCCACCAACCCGGGTCCGGGCGGCCGGCAGGGTCGCCCGCCGGCGCGCGGCGCCGGTAACAACCCGTTCGGTATCCAGGGCAGCCAGCAGCAGCGGCCACCGGCCGCTGGTGGTGGTGGGTCCCGGCCCAGCCCGGCCTCGATGCCGCCGCGGCCCAGCCCGGCCTCGATGCCGCCCCGACCCAGCCCGGCCTCGATGCCGAGCCAGCGTCCGGGTCGTCCCGGTGGTCCGGGTGCCGGTCGTTCCGGTGGCGGCGCCGGTCGTCCGGGTGGCGGCGGCGGTGGCGGTGGCTACCGTGGCGGTCCCGGCGGCGGCGGTGGCGGTGGCTACCGTGGCGGTCCCGGTGGCGGCGGCGGTGGCGGTGGCTACCGTGGCGGTCCCGGTGGCGGTGGCGGTGGCTACCGCCCGGGTGCGCCGGCCGGTGGCGGTGGTCGTCCCGGTGGCGGCGGCCGTGGCCGTGGCGGCGGCGCCGCGGGTGCCTTCGGGCGTCCGGGTGGCAAGCCGACCCGTGGTCGCAAGTCCAAGAAGCAGCGCAGACAGGAGTTCGACAACCTGTCGGCTCCGACCATGAGCTCGGGTGCTCCCCGGGGTCAGGGGCAGACGGTACGGCTCTCCCGTGGCGCCTCGTTGTCGGACTTCGCCGACAAGATCAATGCCAACCCGGGTTCGCTGGTCCAGGAGATGTTCAACCTGGGCGAGATGGTCACGGCGACCCAGTCGTGCTCCGACGACACGCTGCTGCTGCTGGGCGAGCACCTCGGCTTCAACGTGCAGATCGTCAGCCCGGAGGACGAGGACCGCGAGCTGCTCGCGCAGTTCAACATCGACCTCGACGCCGAGGTCGCGGAGGACCGCCTGGTCAGCCGGGCGCCGGTGGTGACCGTCATGGGTCACGTCGACCACGGTAAGACCAAGCTGCTCGACGCGATCCGTAAGGCGAACGTCGTCGCCGGTGAGGCCGGAGGCATCACCCAGCACATCGGTGCCTACCAGGTCCACGTGCCGCACGAGGGCGAGGACCGTGCGGTGACCTTCATCGACACCCCGGGCCACGAGGCGTTCACCGCCATGCGTGCCCGTGGTGCCCAGGTGACGGACATCGTGATCCTGGTGGTCGCGGCCGACGACGGTGTCATGCCGCAGACCATCGAGGCGTTGAACCACGCCAAGGCGGCCGAGGTGCCGATCGTGGTCGCGGTCAACAAGGTCGACAAGCCGGAGGCGAACCCGGACAAGGTCCGCCAGCAGCTGACCGAGTACGGCCTGGTCGCCGAGGAGTACGGCGGCGAGACCATGTTCGTCAACGTGGCCGCGAAGCCCGGCACCGGCATCGAGGAACTGCTCGAAGCGGTGCTGCTCACCGCCGACGCGTCGCTGGAGCTGACCGCTCCGACCGACGGGCCGGCGCAGGGTGTGGCCATCGAGGCGCACCTGGACAAGGGCCGTGGTGCGGTCGCGACGGTGCTGGTGCAGAAGGGCACCCTGCGGGCCGGCGACTCGATCGTCGCCGGTGGGGCGCACGGCCGGGTCCGGGCGATGCTCGACGAGAACGGCAACCAGCTCACCGAGGCGGGTCCGGCGCGTCCGGTCATGGTCCTCGGTCTGACTGCGGTGCCGGGGGCGGGCGACACCTTCCTCGCTGCGGCGGACGACCGCACGGTGCGGCAGATCGCCGAGCAGCGGCAGGCCCGTCGGCGGGCGGCGGCGTTCGCCAACTCCCGTGGCCGGGCCACCCTTGAGACGCTCATGGAGCAGCTCAAGGAGGGCGAGAAGACGTCGCTCAACCTCATCCTCAAGGGCGACGTCTCCGGTTCGGTGGAGGCCCTGGAGGACGCGCTGTTCAACCTCGACATTCCCGAGGAGGTTCAGCTCAAGGTCCTCGACCGGGGCGTCGGCTCGATAACCGAGAGCAACATCATGCTCGCGAGTGCCTCGTCCGAGCCGGTCACGATCATCGGCTTCAACGTGCGGGCCTCCAACAAGGTCCGCGAGATGGCCGACCGCGAGGGCGTGGAGATCCGGTACTACACCGTCATCTACCAGGCCATCGAGGAGATCGAGGCGGCGCTCAAGGGCCTGCTCAAGCCGGAGTACGAGGAGGCCGAGCTCGGCACTGCGGAGATCCGCGACGTGTTCCGCTCGTCCAAGATCGGCAACATCTCCGGTTGCATCGTCCGGTCGGGTGTCATCCGGCGGAACGCGAAGGCGCGCCTGCTGCGCGACGGCACGGTCGTGGCGGACAACCTCACGATCAGCTCGCTCAAGCGGTTCAAGGACGACGCGACGGAGGTCCGGGAGGGCTTCGAGTGTGGTCTGACTCTGGGCGGTTACAACAACGTCCAGGTCGGCGACGTGATCGAGACCTTCGAGATGCGGGAGAAGGTTCGCGCCTGATCCTGCGGTGACGCACTGGTCAAGGGGTTTACGCCGGCCGGCGTAAACCCCTTGATCATGCGGGGTGGGGTGCGAGTAGTGTCCCCAGACGATGTACACCGCAACCGCAGTATTCGACCTGCTGCTACCGGGCGACTCCCGGTCGCTGAAGGCCAAGAGATCGTACGTACGGCCGATCGTCGCGGCGCTCCGCCGGTTCGACGTGTCGGCAGCCGAGGTGGGGGCGCTCGACCTGCACGGACGAGCGGAGATCGGCGTGGCGGTGGTCGCCGCCGAGGCGGCACACGGCCGCGAGGTGCTCGACTCGTGCGAGCGGCTGGTCGCGAGTCGTCCGGAGGTCGAACTGCTGTCGGTGCGCCGCCGGTTGCACGGCGACGACGACTGAGCCGTTGGCCGCCGCCCCGCACGCCGGGGCGGACGGCGCGGGTAGGGTTCGAGTGTTGGGGTCGGTGCGGGCTCCGGTGACGCCGGCGTCGCCGGTCCCGGCCGGTAGCGGACGCCGTGGAGGTGGCGGAGATGACGGATGCGGCCAAGGTGCGCCGGCACGCGGAGCGGGTACGCGAACTGGTCGCGTCGGTGGTGCGGAGTCAGATCAAGGATCCCCGACTCGGCATGATCACCATCACCGACGCCCGGATTACCGCCGACCTGCGGGACGCCACGGTCTTCTACACCGTGCTCGGCGACGCGGCGGCCCAGGCGGGCACCGCCGCCGCGCTGGACAGCGCCAAGGGCATGCTGCGCAGCACGGTCGGCAAGGCGCTCGGGCTGCGCCACTCGCCGACGCTGACCTTCGTCTTGGACGACGTCCAGGATCAGGTCAAGCACATCGACGACCTGCTCGCCGCGGCCCGCAACGCCGACGCCGAGGTGCAGCGCCTGGCGGCGAGGGCCGAGTACGCCGGTGAGGCACAGCCCTACCGCCTCGACGAGGACGAGGACGAGGACGGCGCCGACGACGAGGACGAGCCCGGCGGGACCGTTGACGATGCCCGGGGCGGGGATCGTCGGTGACCGCTCCCTCCGGTGGTGCCGTGACCGAGCCGGATCCCGCCGTGCGGCGGCAGCCCGGCACCGGCCGGGCCGCCGACGGCCGGCCGGCCCCGGTGACGCCCGCCGCCGGTCCGCACGGCCCGGTCGAACCGGGCGAGTCGAATCTCTCCGCGCCGGTGTCCGCCGGGCCGACCGAGGCCGACTGGACCGCTGCGGTGACCGCGATCCGCCAGCTGCCCGCCGACGCTCGGGTGCTGCTGATCTGCCACGTCAACCCGGACGGCGACGCGCTGGGCAGCATGCTCGGCTTCGCGCTCGGGCTGCGGCGACTCGGCGTACACCGATTGCAGGCCACCTTTCCCGGCCCGCCGGAGGTGCCCGAGCCGCTGTCCGGTCTGCCCGGTCTGGAGCTGCTGGTGCCGGAGGCCGAGGTGGTACCCGAGCCGGACCTGGTCATCTGCTTCGACGCGGCGAGTGAGTCGCGCCTCGGTGAGCTGGCCGACCGGTTGACCGGGAAGGCCACCGCGCTGGTGCTCGACCACCACGCCTCGAACTGCGGCTTCGGCGACGTGAACCTGGTCGACCCGGCGGCGGCGGCGACCTCCGTGCTCGCCGAGCAGCTCCTGGACCGCCTCGGCGTGCCGCTGGACGCCGGCATCGCCGAGTGTCTGTACGTGGCGCTGAGCACCGACACCGGATCATTCCGGTTCGACGCGACCACCCCGGCGGTGCACGAGATGGCGGCCCGGCTGTTGGCGACCGGTATCCGTCCGGGTGACATCTCGCGGCGGGTGTTCGACAGCCGGCCGTTCGGCGCGGTGCGGCTCTTCGGCGAGGTGCTCGGGCGAGCCCGGCTGGAGCCCGACGAGGCCGGCGGGCAGGGCCTGGTCTGGACGTACGCGACCCTGGACGACCTGGCCCGCCACGAGCAGCGGCCGTACGTGCTGGAGGCGCTCATCGATCCGGTGCGCTGCACCGCCGAGGCCGACGTGAGCTGTGTGATCAAGCAGACCGCGCCGGCCGTCTGGGCGGTCTCCCTGCGCAGCAAGGGGGCGGCGGACGTGAGTCGGGTGGCCGTTGCGCTCGGCGGCGGTGGGCACCGGTTGGCCGCCGGCTTCACCGGTCGGGGCACCGTGGACGAGGTCATCGAGCAGATCAGGAGCCAGTTGCGGGCGTAGGGCCCGAGGAGCGGCACCGACCAGCAGGGGTGATTTCAGGGTCAGCTCCGGGGCGTCGGCGCTTCGGCACCTGGACAGGGCGGGGAGAATCGGGTGATGGAGCAGCCCCACGATCTCACCGTCGAGGCCCCTCGCAGCTGGGAGCGGCCGGTCGTCTGCGTACCGGTGCTTGTCGCTCTCTCCCTGGTGGGCGGCCGCTTCACGTCTTTTTCGACCGAGGCGAACGTCTATGTGTTCGGTGCCGGTGGGGTGCTGATCTGGCTCGGCCTGACCAAGCGCGTGCAGGCCCGTCCGGCGCCCGAGCGGTTGCCACTCGGCGCGGTCTGGTGGGCGCTGCCGGTGGTGGTCTTCGGGATCTTCGAGGGCGTCACTTTCATCGCGGCGGCCGGTGACGACTTCCCCACCTTCTCGCTGCTGGCCGACCCGCTGCTGGAGGACCGCCTGGTCCGTTCCGCGGCCTGGTTGGTGTGGCTGTCGGCGTTCTGGGGGCTGGTTCGGCGATGATGCGGGCGTTGGCGATCGGCGGTTTCCTGCTCGGGATGGCGCTGTTCGGGCTGGTCGAGTGGCTGGCCCGACGGGAGGGCTCGAAGCTTCCGACCCTCGGCGAACTCTGTGCGTACGTCATGCGGTACGAGGTCGGTCCGGTGCCGGTGGGCCGGATCGGGCTGCTCGGCTTCTGGTGGTGGATCGGCTGGCACTTCCTGGCTCGTTGACGGAATATCGACCCGTCCAGATTGCGGGAACAGGGCGCACCATGTGGACCTGAACGATAACTTGGGAAGCGGCTGGTGCCGCTTTCGGCGCAGGTCAGGGGCGGAGCCATATCCGGTGCCGCTCCACTCCAGGGTTCACCGACCCGGGCCACCAGGCCGCCCATCCGCCGCTCCGGCGACCCCGGTACCGGCTTTCGGGCGACAGTCGTAGCACTGCCCGTGACGCGCCGCCGCGTTCGGTGGACGCGTGCCCTGGAAGGGGTTTCACCATGGCCGCCAAGCCCAAGCCCGAGACCACTGACGAGGCCCGTGAGCAGGCCCGCCGCGCCCTGCAGACCTCCATGGACACCCGTCAGTGACGGTGTTCGACCGGCGGTGACGTCCCGCCGCCCACGCGTACCACGTCACCGCCGGTCCGTTCGTCCTTCCGCGTCGTTGAGCCGGACCGGCACCGTCCCCGCGTGACGATCGCCAGGGGTAAGTGGTAAGCAGCCTTGCTGCCCTTACACCTCGCGTGTCACCATCGGCGGCGATGAGTCAGCCGACCACTGCCACCGACCGGGTCGCGTCGCCGCGCCGGATCGCCGCGCTCGCCCTGCCCGCCCTGGTGGTGCTCGCCGCCGAGCCGCTCTACGTGCTCGTCGACACCGCGGTCGTCGGTCACCTGGGCCGGGTGCCGCTGGCGGCGGTGGCCGTGGGCGGCACCGTGATGACCCTCACCGCCTGGCTGGGGACCGTGGTCGCGTACGGCACGACCGGTCGCGCGGCCCGCCGGTTCGGTGCCGGGGACCGCGCCGCCGCGGTGGCCGAGGGGGTCCAGTCCTCCTGGTCGGCCCTTGGCGTGGGGCTGGCCGTCGTCGTCGGCATGCAGTTCGGCGGTGGTGCCCTGGCGGGTGCCCTGGCCGGCGGTGGTGAGGTGGCCGTCGGCGCCGCCGAGTGGCTGCGTGTCGCCGCGTTCGGTGCCCCCGGGCTGCTGCTCGCCGCCGCCGGTAACGGCTGGCTGCGGGGTGTGCAGGACACTCGCCGCCCGCTGCTCTTCGTGGTCGGCCCCAATGTGCTCTCCGCAGTGCTCTGTCCGGTGCTGGTCTACCCGGTCGGCCTGGGGCTGGTCGGCTCAGCAGTGGCGAACGTGATCGCGCAGACCCTCTCCGGCGCGCTCTTCGCCGCAGCCCTGGTGGCCGAGCGGGTGGCGCTGCGCCCGCGTCCCCGGATCATCGGCCAGCAACTGGTGCTCAGCCGGGACCTGCTGATCCGCGGGGTGGCCTTCCAGGCCAGCTTCCTGTCCGCCACGGCCGTGGCCGCCCGGTTCGGTGCCGCGACGGTCGGCGCCCACCAGATCGCCGTACAACTCTGGTTCTTCGCGGCGCTGGTGCTCGACGCGCTGGCCATCGCCGCGCAGGCGCTGGTCGGGGCGGCGCTCGGCGGTGGTGACGATGCGACGGCCCGGGCGCTGGCCCGCCGGATCGGCCGGCTGGGCGCGATCTGCGGTACGGCGTTCGCCGTGCTCGCCGCGGCCGGTGCCACCGTGGTGCCCACCTGGTTCACTCCCGATCGGGCGGTCCACGAACAGGCGCTGGTGGCCTGGCCCTGGTTCGCCGCGATGCTGCCGCTGGCCGGGGTGGTGTTCGCCCTCGACGGCGTGCTGATCGGGGCGGGTGACATCCGCTATCTGCGCAACCTCACCGTGGGCGGTGCGCTCGGCGGATTCCTGCCGGCGATCTGGCTGGCGTACGCCCTCGATCTCGGGCTTGGTGGCATCTGGGCCGGACTGATGCTGTTCACCGTGATCCGCCTGATCGGGCTGCTGCTGCGATTGCGCAGCGGTGCCTGGGCGGTGATCGGCGAGGAGCGTCTACCCGCCTGATAAGACCTTTCCGTACAGCGCGTAGATGACGAGCAACAGCGCCAGGCTCGCCACGAAGGAGACGAGCAACGCGATGATCTTCATGGTGTTGGGGTAGCGCTGACGCAGGGGCTGCCGTCGCTGCCAGGCCCACCAGCGGCGCCGGACCGCCCCGGCACCGGGCAGCGCGGCCACGCTCTCGGCGAGGCGGGTGCCCAGCGTGCGTCTCGCCGGTGGCGGATTCAGCATCCAGTCCGGCAGCGCGCTGGGCTGCTCGGGCGTACGCATGCGGACCCTTTCGTCGGGCCGGCGCGTTCGATCGGGACTGCGGTCCGTGGTCATCTCGTTCTCCCCGTGGCCTGCCGGCGCGGCACTCACCGTCGCCGATGGGTCCATCGTGTCAGGGGAGTCCAAGCCCGATCATCCGGTTTTCCGGCGGCTGTCCGGTGCTCGGGCCGGCGCGCCGATCTGGCAGGCTTGCACGCCGTGAGCACAGACGGCCTGATCGTGGTGGACAAGTCCGGCGGCATGACCTCGCACGACGTGGTCGCCCGGATCCGCCGGCTGGCTCGGACCCGGCGCGTCGGTCACGGTGGCACGCTCGATCCGATGGCCACCGGGGTGCTGGTGATCGGGGTGGGACGGGCCACCCGGCTGCTGACCTACGTGATCGGTGCGGACAAGAGCTACGCGGCGACCGTCCGGCTGGGCCAGGCCACCGTCACCGACGACGCGGAGGGCGACGTGATCGCCACCACGCCCGCCGGGATGCTCACCGACGAGGCCGTCCGGGGCGTGCTGGCCGGGATGACCGGGGAGATCGACCAGGTGCCGAGCGCGGTGAGCGCCATCAAAATCAACGGGCAGCGGGCGTACAAGCGGGTCCGCGCGGGGGAGAGCGTCGACCTGCCGGCCCGGCGGGTCACCGTCTCCCGGCTCGACGTGCTGGCGATCCGACGTGATCGGCCGGACGTGGTCGACGTCGACGTGGAGGTGGCCTGCTCGACCGGGACGTACATCCGGGCGATCGCCCGGGACGCGGGCCTGGCCCTCGGGGTCGGCGGCCACCTGACCGCGCTGCGGCGTACCGCCGTGGGTGGGTTCACCCTGGCGGAGGCCGCCACCCTCGACGAGCTGGAGAGTCGTGCGCCGGACGTGGTGGGGTTGCCGCTCGCGGCCGCCGCCGACCGGTTCTTCCCCCGCCGGGACGCCACCGCCGAGGAGGCGAAGGTGCTCTCCCACGGCGGTCCGCTCGACCCGGTCGGCCACACCGGGTCGTACGCGGTCTTCGATCCGACCGGCGGGCTGATCGCTATCGTCAGCGAGCGGGCCGGCCGGGCCCGCGCGGAGATCGTGCTCGCCCCGGCCTGACGCCGGGTGCCCGACAGCCGACCGCCGGCGGTCGGGGCCAACGACAGCGGAGGAGCAGCATGCAGCGGTGGCGGGGGTACAACGCGGTGCCTGGTGGCTGGGGACGGTCGGTCGTCACCATCGGCGTCTTCGACGGTGTGCACAAGGGGCATCAGGCGACGATCGGCCATGCCGTGGCCCGCGCCCGGGAACTCGGCGTGCAGTCGGTGGTGGTCACCTTCGACCCGCACCCGGCCGAGGTCGTGCGGCCGGGTTCCCATCCGGCGGTGCTGACCGAGCCGTCCCGCAAGGCGGAGCTGATCGAGGCCCTCGGGGCGGACGTGCTCTGTGTGATTCCGTTCACGCCCGAGGTTTCCCGGTTGTCGGCCGAGGCGTTCGTGCACGACGTGCTGGTCGAGCACCTGCACGCCGCGCTCGTGGTGGTGGGGGAGAACTTCCGGTTCGGCCACCGGGCCGCCGGCGACGTGGCGCTGCTGGAGCGGCTCGGTCGCACGTTCGGGTTCGCCGTCGAGGGGGCTCCGCTGGTCGCCGTGGCGGGCACGGTCTTCTCCTCGACGTACATCAGATCCTGCGTCGACGCGGGTGACGTGACCGCCGCCGCCGACGCGCTGGGTCGCCCGCACCGGCTGGAGGGTGTGGTGGTCCGCGGTGACCAGCGTGGGCGGGAACTCGGCTATCCGACCGCGAACCTGCTCTGTCACCGGTACGCGGCCGTCCCGGCCGACGGCGTCTACGCCGCCCGGATGATCCGTCGGGGACGGCGACAGCCGCTGGCCGCCGCCGTGTCGATCGGTACGAACCCGACCTTCTCCGGCCGGGAGCGCCGGGTCGAGGCGTACGCGCTGGACTTCGACGGCGACCTCTACGGCGAACGGCTGTCGCTGGACTTCGTGGCGCATCTGCGCGGGCAGACCCGCTTCGATTCGATCGAGCCGCTGATCGCCCAGATCGCCGAGGACGTCGAGCGGACCCGCCGGGTGTTGGGCTGACCGGTCACCGACCCGCCCGTGGCCCTTACCGGCCGGGTCGGTTGGGTGCTGGTAGGCTGGCTGAGACGTCGGCTGACCGACGTGGGGCCTCACCTGCCTGCTCGACGCCGCGGGTGCGAGGACCGTCCGTCACCGGTGCCGTAGCCCGGCCCGACGGACCGCATCGAGACAACCCACCAGAACAGGGAGAACATGGCGCTCGACCAGCAGGCAAAGGCCAAGATCCGCGAGGAGTACGCGACCGCCGAGGGTGACACCGGGTCGCCCGAGGTGCAGGTCGCGGTCCTCACCAAGCGGATCGCCGATCTCACCGAGCACCTGAAGGTGCACAAGCACGACCACCACAGCCGCCGTGGGCTGCTGCTGCTGGTCGGCCGTCGCCGCCGGTTGCTCAACTACGTTCAGAAGAAGGACATCAATCGCTACCGGGCGCTCATCGAGCGGCTCGGCCTGCGCCGGTGACGTGACGGGGGAGTGGCCCACCAGGTCACTCCCCCGTCGGCGTCCCAACCGAGAAACGGGCCACGACCACCCAGACAAGGGAGTGTCGGCGTACCGGTCTCCGGTAGTGGCCTCCGGGCACCCTGGCATCCCGCCGGTGGTCCCGGGCGCTTCGATCGAAGACCGGCCGTCCGCACAGCTCCCGCGTCGTGGCCCCCGATGCGAAGGAGCATTGAAGCAGCATGACCGAGACCAAACTCGGCACCGAAACCCGCACCGCCGTGATCGACAACGGGTCGTTCGGCACCCGTGAGATCACCTTCTCGACCGGCCGGCTGGCCCGACAGGCCGCCGGGTCCGTCACGGCCCAGCTCGGCGAGACGGTCGTCCTCTCCGCCACCACCGCCGGCAAGCAGCCGAAGGAGCAGTTCGACTTCTTCCCGCTGACCGTCGACGTCGAGGAGCGGATGTACGCCGCGGGCCGCATTCCCGGCTCGTTCTTCCGCCGCGAGGGCCGGCCCAGCGAGGACGCCATCCTCACCTGCCGCCTGATCGACCGGCCGCTGCGCCCGTCGTTCGTCAAGGGCCTGCGCAACGAGGTCCAGGTCGTCGAGACCATCCTCGCGCTCGACCCGCAGCACCCGTACGACGTGGTCGCGATCAACGCCGCGTCGATGTCGACCAAGCTCTCCGGCCTGCCGTTCTCCGGCCCGATCGGGGCGACCCGGATGGCCCACGTGGACGGCCAGTGGATCGCCTTCCCGACCCACGAGGAGCTGGCCCGGGCGACCTTCGACATGGTGGTGGCCGGCCGGGCACTGCCTGACGGCGACGTCGCGATCATGATGGTCGAGGCGGAGGCCACCGAGCACACCGTGAAGCTGGTCGCCGGCGGGGCACCCGCACCGACCGAGGAGGTCGTGGCCAGCGGTCTGGAGGCCGCCAAGCCCGCCATCCGCGAGCTGTGCCGGGCGCAGAGCGAGCTGGCCGAGGTGGCCGCCAAGCCGGTCGCCGAGTTCCCGGTCTTCCTGGACTACCAGGACGACGCGTACGACGCGGTCGCCGAACTGGCCCGCGCCGACGTCGCCGAGGCCCTGCAGATCGCCGGCAAGGCGGACCGCGAGGAGGCCCTGGACGCGATCAAGCTGCGGGTGCACGAGGAACTCGGCTCCCGCTTCGAGGGTCGGGAGAAGGAACTCTCCGCCGCGTTCCGTTCGCTGACCAAGTCCGAGGTGCGCAGCCGGGTGTTGCGCGAGCAGGTCCGCATCGACGGTCGGGGCCCGCGCGACATCCGTCCGCTGAGCGCCGAGGTGGGCGTGCTGCCCCGGGTGCACGGCTCGGCGCTGTTCGAGCGCGGCGAGACCCAGATCCTCGGTGTCACCACGCTCAACATGCTGCGCATGGAGCAGGCGCTGGACACCCTCTCCCCGGAGAAGTCCAAGCGCTACATGCACAACTACAACTTTCCGCCGTACTCCACCGGTGAGACCGGCCGGGTCGGCTCGCCGAAGCGTCGCGAGATCGGGCACGGGGCCCTCGCGGAGCGGGCGTTGATCCCGGTGCTGCCCTCGCGGGAGGAGTTCCCGTACGCCATCCGGCAGGTCTCCGAGGCCCTCGGCTCCAACGGCTCCACCTCGATGGGCTCGGTCTGCGCCTCGACGCTGGGCCTGCTCAGCGCCGGTGTGCCGCTGAAGGCGCCGGTCGCCGGCATCGCGATGGGCCTCATCTCCGACGAGGTCGACGGCAAGACCCAGTACGTCACGCTGACCGACATCCTCGGTGCCGAGGACGCCTTCGGCGACATGGACTTCAAGGTCGCCGGCACCCGCGACTTCGTCACCGCGTTGCAGCTCGACACCAAGCTCGACGGCATCCCGTCGGACGTGTTGGCCGCCGCGCTGCAGCAGGCCCACGAGGCGCGGCAGACCATCCTCGACGTGATGCAGCGGGCGATCGAGGCACCGGCCGAGATGTCCGACTACGCGCCGCGGGTGACCACGGTCAAGATCCCGGTCGACAAGATCGGCATGGTGATCGGCCCGAAGGGTCAGACCATCAACGCCATCCAGGACGAGACCGGCGCCGAGATCTCCATCGAGGACGACGGCACCATCTACGTCGGCGCGACCAACGGTCCGTCGGCGCAGGCCGCGGTCGAGCGGATCAACGCGATCGCCAACCCGACCCTGCCCAAGGTCGGCGACCGCTTCCTCGGCACGGTGGTGAAGACCGCTCCGTTCGGCGCGTTCGTCTCGCTGCTCCCGGGCCGCGACGGCCTGCTGCACATCTCCAAGGTGGGCGACGGCAAGCGGGTCGAGAAGGTCGAGGACTTTCTCAACGTCGGTGACCGGGTCGAGGTCGAGATCGCCGACATCGACCAGCGCGGCAAGATCTACCTGGACAAGGTCCGCCCGGAGGGCGCCGAGGCGCCGGCCGCCGCAGCCGGCGAGGAGCGGCCGGCCGGCCGGGACCGGGGTGGCGACCGGGGTCCGCGGGACCGGGGCGACCGCGAGCGCGGTGGCGACCGGGGCGGTCGTGGCCCCGAGCGTGGCGAGGGCGGCGAGGGTGGCGGCGACAACCGTCCCCGACGCCGCACCCGGCACAGCTGACACGTGAACCACTGACCGGCCGGGCGACACCGTCGCCCGGCCGGTTCGTTCGTCAACTCATCCACCCGTCGTCGTACTGGAAGCAGGTGGCCGTGACCCGGACCCGGCATTCGTCTTTCCTCGGGGCTCGACCGGGGCCGACGCCGCGCGCCGGCCGGCAGGCCACCGCTACCGCGCGGGCCGCCGGTGCGTCGACCCGGGCGGTGACCCGGACCCTGAGCGACGATCGGCTGGGCGGCACCGTGCGCCGCACGGTGCTGCCGAACGGGCTGCGGGTGCTGACCGAGGCGATCCCGGCCATGCGCAGCGTCTCGTTCGGCATCTGGGTGGCGGTCGGTTCGCGGGACGAGACCGGTCCGCAGGCCGGTGCCGCCCATTTCCTGGAACACCTGCTGTTCAAGGGCACCCACAAGCGGAACGCGATGGAGATCTCCTCGGCGATCGAGTCCGTGGGCGGCGAGACGAACGCCTTCACCACGAAGGAATACACCTGCTACTACGCCCGGGTGCTGGACGAGGACCTGCCCCTGGCCATCGATGTCATGTGCGACCTGGTCGCCGACTCGGTGCTGGAACCGGCCGACGTGGAGACCGAGCGTGGCGTGATCCTCGAAGAGATCGCCATGCACGACGACGAACCCGGCGACGAGGTGCACGACCTGTTCGCCCAGGTCGTCTACGGTGACCATCCGCTGGGCCGGCTGATCTCCGGCACCACCGACACCGTCACCCCGATGACCCGCCGGCAGATCCAGAGCTTCTACCGACGACGCTACGTCGCGCCCCAGATCGTCATCGCCGCCGCCGGCAACCTGGACCACACCGCCGTGGTGCGGCTGGTCCGCCAGGCGTTGCGGGGCACCCCGCTGGACACCGATCCGGCGGCGCCCGCGCCGCAACGGCCGGCCACTCCGGGCGTACGCACCCGGGCCGCCGCCACGGTGCTGGAGGAGAAGGAGACCGAGCAGGCGCACATCGTGCTGGGCTGCCCGGGCATCGACCGGCTCGACGAGCGCCGCTTCGCCCTCGGCGTGCTGAACAACGTCCTCGGCGGGGGCATGTCCAGCCGGCTCTTCCAGGAGATCCGGGAGCGCCGTGGCCTCGCCTACTCCGTCTACTCCTATGCCAGCCAGTACGCCGACAGCGGCCTGTTCGGCGTCTACGCCGGCTGCGCCCCGAGCCGGGTCGACGAGGTGCTGGAGCTGACCCGGGCCGAGTTGGCGCGTACCGCCACGCACGGCATCACCGACGCGGAGCTGGCCCGGGGCAAGGGGATGAGCAAGGGGTCCTTCGTGCTCGGCCTGGAGGACACCGGCTCCCGGATGAGCCGGCTGGCCAAGGGGGAGTTGCTCTACGGGGACCTGGTGCCGGTCAACGAGCTGCTCGACCGGGTCGACGAGGTCACCCTCGACGACGTCAACTCCCTCGCCGCCGAGCTGCTGAGCCGGCCGATGTCCCTCGCGGTCGTCGGTCCGTTCGCCGGCCGGCAGTTCACCGGCTGATCAAGCCGCAGGACGCGCCCTGCGCGGAGCGGGAGCGTTCCGGCGGCGGTCCGCCCCCGGTGGACCTGCCCACCCGGAACAGAGTGGATCACGCGACGCGACCCCACCCCGTTGGGATAGGTTGTGCCGCGTGACTGACGCGCAGGAGAAGAGCACGCCCGGGTCGATAAAGGTTGGCGTGCTCGGTGCCGGTGGCCGGATGGGTGCCGAGGTGTGCCGGGCCGTCGAGGCAGCCGCCGACCTGAAGCTGGTGGCGACGGTCGACCAGGACGACTGGTTGGCGAACGTTGCCGAGGCCGGTGCGGAGGTGCTCGTCGACTTCACCACCCCCGATGTCGTCATGGACAACCTGCACTGGTGCATCGACCATGGCATTCACGCGGTGGTCGGCACCACCGGCTTCACCGAGCAGCGGATCGAGAAGGTACGTGGCTGGCTGGCCGGCCGGCCCGACGTGGGTGTGGTGATCGCCCCCAACTTCGGTCTCGGCGCGGTGCTGATGATGCAGTTCGCCGCCCGCGCCGCCCGCTACTTCGAGTCGGTCGAGATCGTCGAGCAGCATCATCCACGCAAGCTCGACGCGCCCAGCGGTACCGCCATGCACACCGCGCGCCTGGTCGCGGCGGCCCGCGCCGAGGCCGGTCTCGGTCCGGTGCCGGACGCCACCAAGGACGAGATCGCCGGTGCCCGGGGCGCCGACGTCGACGGGGTGCGGGTGCACGCCGTGCGGGCCACCGGACTGGTCGCCCATCAGGAGGTGCTCTTCGGCACCACGGGCGAGACGCTCACCGTCCGGCACGACTCGTACGACCGGGTCTCGTTCATGCCCGGCGTGCTGCTCGCGGTACGCGCGGTGCGGAACCGGCCGGGCCTGACCCTCGGCCTGGACGCCCTGCTCGACTGAGCGCGGCCGAGGCGGGCCGGACGGGCCGGTCAGCCCGCCTGGGGCGGTTCGGTGGGGACGGCGACGTGCAGGCGCAACTGGGGGACCAGCATGTCGTCGACGTCCAGTGCGCGGCCCGCGCCGTCGGGCTCCCAGCCGGCGGTGGTGAGGAACTTCCGGGACGCCTCGTCGCCCTCGAACACCCACGCCACCGCCCGGTCGAAGCCGGACTCCCGCCACAGGTCGACGCTGGCGGCGAGCAGCCGGGAACCGTGCCCGCGCCGGCCCCAGCGGGGCTCGACGAGCAGGTCGGTCACCGCCACCACGTCGGCACCGAGCGCGTCGGCCGGTTCGTTCGGGGCCAGCGCCTCGGCGTCGGCCGGGCCGGAGGCGGCGAAGCCCACCAGATACGATTGCTCGGCCTGTTCGACGGCGACCAGCACCCGGTGGGTGCCGCTGGGCGGCTGGCGCACCGAGGCGTCCCAGCGTTCGGCAAGCGACGCCTCGTCGAGGCTGTCCAGCACGTCCCGGGGCAGCAGTCGCCGGTAGGCGACCCGCCAGGTGGCGAGCTGGATGCGGGCGATCTCGGCGGCGTCCTCCGGACGCGCCGGGCGGACGTAACCGAGACTCATGGCACGACAGCCTACGCAGGGCGAGGGAGGCGACGGTGGCGCAGGGTGCCAGGCGGACGGTCGGACAGGTCGCCGCGGTGATCGTGCTCGCCGTCGTGGTGGCCGGGTTCCTGTCCGTGGCGGCCGTTCGGCACGGCTTCTTCGACCTGCAGGTCTACCGGGGCGCTCTGGTCTGGTGGGTGCACGACGGCGGCGAGATCTACGACTACCTCAAGCCCGGCACCCAGTACGGCTTCACCTACCCACCGTTCGCCGCCCTGGTGATGCTGCCGATGGCGTACCTGTCCTGGCACGCGGCGATCGTGGTGAGCGTGGCCTCCGGCGTGGTGACCACCGCGGTGCTGATCTGGTGGCTGCTGGATCCGGTCGCCCGGCGTGCCGGCTGGACCCGCTGGTTCGCCTTCGCGTTGGCGCTGTGTCTGGTCGCCGCCCTCGAACCGATGCGCGAGACGATCAACTTCGGTCAGGTCAACACGCTGCTGCTCTTTCTGGTGGCGGTGGATCTGCTCCGGCTGCTGCCGGGCGGCAGCAGGTGGGCCGGGATCGGCATCGGCCTGGCCACCGCGATCAAGCTGACCCCGGGCATCTTCATCGTCTACCTGCTGGTGACCCGACGCTGGCGCGCGGCGGTGACCGCGTCCGGTACCGCGGCCGCCGCGACAGTTGTCGCCGCCGCGCTGTTCCCGGACGCGTCCCGGGAGTTCTGGACCAGCGCGCTGTGGAACACCGGGCGGGTCGGTGAGCTTGCCTTCGTCTCCAACCAGTCGCTGCGGGGCGTGGTGGCCCGGCTCGACCCGCAGAATCCCAGCACGCTGGCCTGGCTGCTGCTGGTCGCCGCGACGCTGGTGCTCTGGGCGTGGCGGTGCCGGGTCGCGGCGTCCGTCGGCGACGAGGCCACCGGGCTGGCCCTGACCGGCGCGGTGATGTGCCTGGTCAGCCCGGTCACCTGGGTACACCACCTGGTCTGGCTGCTGCCGGGCCTGCTGCTGCTGGTGGAGCGGGGCATGGCCGCACCGCCGGGCGGTCGGCGACGTCGGGTCCTGCTGGCCTGCGCGGCCATCGGGTACGCGTTCCTGACCAGCCGGATCGTCTGGGCGTGGGAGAAGGACTTCACCGGGCTCGACGGTTTCCTGTTCGGCAACACCTACGTCTGGATCAGCCTGGCGCTGCTTGCCTTCCTGCCGGTGCGCCGCCCCGCCCCACCCCGTCCGTCGGGGGATTCAGCCGCCGTCGAGTCGGCCGGTGTACCGCAGCTCGACCAGCCCGATCGCCGGTCGCCCGCCGGACAACGGCACCGGATAGGTCGACCGCTCACCGTCCGGTGACAACCCGGCTCGCGCGTAGAACCGGCGGGCCCGGTCGTTGTCCGCCAGCACCCAGAGCCGGTACTCCGTCCAGCCGGACTCGCGCAGGCCCGCCCGGGCCGCCGCGAACAGGGCCTGAGCGGTGCCGTCGCCCCAGTTCTCGGGCGTGACGTACAGGCTCACCACCTCGCCGTACGCCGGGTCGAGGTCGCCGCGATCCTGGTTGTTGCGGTACGGCCCGAAGGTGGCGAACCCGACGAGCGCGCCGTCCTCCTCGGCGAGCAGGGTGGTGAACGGGTGATCCGGGTCGGCGGTGCCGAGGGCCCGGCGGCGCTGCGCCCAGGCGGCCGGGTTGAGCCGGTTCAGCACCTCGTCCGGCATGATCCCGGCGTAGCCGGCCTGCCAGCCGCGCACATGCACCCGGGCCACCGCCTCGGCGTCGGCGGGCTGCTCACGGCGGATACTGGGCATGGAACCAGTTCTAGGCCGCCGGGGCGGGCAGGTCCAGTGTCCGCACCGATGTCGTACGCCTGTCGTAGCCTGCCTGCGATGGCCGCACCGGAATCGCTCTCGCCCGCCCAGGCCCGCCGCGTCGCGTTGGCCGCACAGGGCTTCGCCGATCCGGCGCCCACCGGGGCGCCCACCCGTCGGCACCTGCGTCGGGTGCTCGACCGGGTCGGGTTGATCCAGATGGATTCGGTGAACGTCCTGCAACGGGCGCACTACCTGCCGCTCTACAGTCGGCTCGGGCCCTACCCCACCGACCTGCTCGACACGGCCGCCTACCGGCGGCCCCGTGAGTTGTTCGAGTACTGGGGCCACGAGGCGTCGTTGGTACCGGTCGTCCTGCATCCGGCGCTGCGCTGGCGGATGGCCCGGGCACGCTCCGACGCCTGGGGCGGGATGCGCCGCATCGTCGCCGAGCAGCCCGCCCTGGTCGCCTGGGTGCGCGACGAGGTGGCTGCCCGTGGGCCGCTGACGGTGGCCGAGATCGAGCACGACGCGCCCCGTCAGACCGGCAACTGGGGGTGGAACTGGTCGGCGGTGAAGCAGGCCCTGGAATACCTATTCTGGGCCGGCGAGGTGTGCGCCGCCCAGCGCACCGGCTCCTTCGCCCGCCGCTACGACCTGCCGGAACGGGTGCTGCCGGCCGAGGTCCTGGACGCGCCGACGCCGACCGACGCGCAGGCGTACCGCACCCTGGTGGGCGTCGGGGCCCGGTCGCTCGGGGTGGCCGCGGAGCCGGAGCTGCGCGACTACTTCCGGCTGCCGGTGGCCGGTGCGCGGCAGGCCATCGCCGAGCTGGTCGAGGCGGGAGAGCTGCGGCCGGTCACGGTGCAGGGGTGGCGTCAGCGCGCCTGGTTGCACGCCGAGGCCCGGCTACCCCGCTGGGTACGCGGCGACGGCCTGGTGAGCCCGTTCGACCCGCTGGTCTGGGAACGCGCCCGCACCGAGCGGCTGTTCGGCTTCAAATACCGCATCGAGATCTACGTGCCCGCACCACAACGCGTGTACGGCTACTACGTGCTGCCGTTCCGTCAGGGCGAGCGCTTCACCGCCCGGGTCGACCTGAAGGCGGACCGCAAGGCCGGGGTGCTGCTGGTGCCGGCCGTGTGGGCGGAGCCGGGCGTCGACCCGGGGGAGACGGCGATCGCCCTCGCCGCCGAGCTGTACCGCCTGGCCGGCTGGCTCGGCCTGGACGCGGTGGCCCCGCCGGCCGCCGGTGACCTCGCGGCTCCGCTGGCCGCCGCGTTGGTGGGCGTGGCCGGTGTACGGTGAGGCTCGTGACGAGCGTTGACCGACCGGACGCCCAGCCGCAGCCGGACCTGCACGGCGAGCACCCACATGGTCGCCCGGATCCTGGTCACCCGTCCGGTGGGCCGGCGGGCGCCGCGCCGCAGGGCGACTGGCCGACTGGTTACCCGGCCGGCTATCCGGTGGTCGAGTCCGACCGTCTCACCCGATTCGTGACCCGGATGCACGCCCGCACACCGCGCTGGGTGGCGCCGTTGGCCGCCGTCGGCTGTGTCGCCGCGGGCATCGGGTACACGCTGCTCAGCGATCCCACCCGCTCCGCGCCCGACGCCCTGCCGACCTGCCTGCTCAAGCTGACCACCGGGCTGGACTGCCCAGGGTGCGGCGGCACCCGCGCCCTCTGGTACGTGCTGCACGCCGATCTGCCGGCCGCCGCCCGGCACCACTTCCTCTTCGTCTTCGCGCTGCCCTTCCTGGCGTACCTCTTCGTCGCCTGGGCCGGTCGGCAGGCGTTCGGCTGGCGGCTTCCCGAGCTACGCATCGGCCCGAAGCTGATCGGCGGCTTCCTCGCCGCCTGGCTCGCCTTCTCGGTGGTCCGTAACCTGCCCTGGGCCCCGTTCACCGCCCTCTACGTCTAGCCCACCCGAGGGTCGTTTCCGCTCGGATCGTCCGGCCGCTGACCTTGCCCTACTGTCACGCCGGGTGACCGTTGCGGATGGTGGTTTTGGCTGTCGCCGTGACATACCCCGCTCAAATCTGTTCGCGTCCGGCCCGCCGGCCGCTACCCGCTGCCCGGTCGGCTACAGTCCCAGGCATGCCGGAGATGGTGCAGCCCCAGGTCAGGTTGATTGCGTGGACCCACTTCGATCCGCCGGAGGACGTGCCGTGGTCGACCGATGCCGACGGGGGGCAGGCGCTGGCGGAGTTCGCCGGACGGGCCTGCTACCAGAGCTGGAAGAAGCCGAACCCGGCGACGGCCACGAACGCCGGCTACCTGGCACACATTCTGGAGGTCGACCACCTCTCGGTGCTGGAGCACGGCTCGGTGAGCTTCTACTTCACCGGCGTGTCCCGCTCGTTCACCCATGAGCTGATCCGGCACCGGCACCTCTCGTACTCCCAGCTGTCGCAGCGGTACGTGCCGGAGCGGGACGCCGCGATGGTGGAGCCGACCGTCATCGCCGAGGACCCGGAGCTGCACAAGCGGTTCGTCGAGGCCGCCGAGGCGAGCGTACGGGCCTACAACGACCTGCTGGAGGAGCTGGAGCGGCGCTTCGCCGACGTGGCGAACCCGACCCTGCGGCGCAAGCAGGCCCGCCAGGCGGCCCGCGCGGTGCTGCCGAACGCCACCGAGACCCGCATCGTGGTGACCGGCAACTACCGGGCCTGGCGGCACTTCGTCGGTATGCGCGCCACCGAGCAAGCCGACGTGGAGATCCGTGAGCTGGCGGTGGAATGCCTCCGGCAGTTGCAGCGGGTGGCGCCGAACGTCTTCGCCGACTTCACCATCTCGACGCTGCCCGACGGCACGGAGGTGGCGCAGAGCCGGTACGCCCAGGTGTCCTGAACGGGGCGTGCGGCTGCTCGCCCGGGGGTGGTGAGCCCCTTCCCCGGTGGCCGGCCGTCGGCCGTCCGATAGGTTGTCACCATGACGCACGACCACCTTGACGGTCCGGTTCGAACGGCCTCGCGCCCGTTCGGTCGGGTGCTCACGGCCATGGTGACCCCGTTCACCGCCGACGGGGCGCTCGACCTCGACGGCGCGGCACGGCTGGCGGATCATCTGGTCGCGGAGCAGGGCAACGACGCGTTGGTGGTCAACGGCACCACCGGCGAGTCACCGACCACCACCGACGCCGAGAAGGACCGCCTGATCCGGGTCGTGGTGGAGGCGGTCGGCGACCGGGCCCGGGTGGTGGCGGGGGTCGGCACCAACGACACCCGACACACCATCGAGCTGGCGACCTTGGCGGAGAAGGCCGGTGCGCACGGGCTGCTGGTGGTCACTCCGTACTACAACAAGCCGCCGCAGGCCGGTCTGCTACGCCATTTCACCGCGGTGGCCGACGCCACCGGGCTGCCGGTGATGCTCTACGACATTCCGCACCGCTCCGGTGTGGCGATCGAGACCGAGACCCTGGTGCAGCTCGCCGAGCACGGCCGCATCGTCGCGGTCAAGGACGCCAAGGGCGACCTGACGGCGACGAGTTGGGTGACCAGCCGGGCCGAGCTGGCGTACTACAGCGGTGAGGACGCGCTCACCCTGCCCGCTCTGGCCGTCGGCTGCGTCGGTGTGGTGGGCACCTCTACGCACTTCACCGGCGCCGAGACCAAGCGGATGATCGAGGCGTACGACACGGGGGACACGGCCACCGCGCTGGCGCTGCACCGCCGGTTGCTACCTCTGTACACGGGGATCTTCCGTACTCAGGGTGTGATCCTGGTCAAGGCTGGCCTGGCAGCGCAGGGCCTGCCGGGCGGGTCGGTCCGTCCACCGCTGGTGGACGCTACCGCTGGCGAGATCGCCCAGCTACGCGCCGACTGCGCGGCGGCGGGCCTACCGCTCCCTGAATGATCAAACGACACGACGGACGTCGAGTGACGGCGTCGCAGAATGAGGTGAACGCGTGACCGAGGCGCACAACGAGGAGGCCCAACTTCCACCGCCGCTGCCGGAGGGCGGACTGCGGATCATGCCGCTCGGCGGGCTCGGCGCCATCGGCCGGAACATGACCGTATTCGAGTACGACGGCAAGCTCTTGGTCGTCGACTGCGGCGTGCTCTTCCCGGACGTGGAACAGCCCGGTGTCGACCTGATCCTGCCGGACTTCGGACCGATCCTCGACCGGCTCGGCGACATCCAGGCGATCGTGCTGACGCACGGTCACGAGGACCATATCGGCGCGGTGCCCTACCTGCTCGCACACAAGCCCGACATCCCGCTGGTCGGCTCGCAGTTCACCCTCGCGCTGGTGGAGGCGAAGCTGGCCGAGCGGCGCATCCAGCCGTACACGCTGACCGTGCGGGAGGGGGGCCGGGAGCGGCTCGGCCCGTTCGAGTGCGAGTTCTTCGCCGTGAACCACTCGATTCCCGACGCGCTCGCGGTGGCCATCCGGACCCCGGCCGGGCTGGTGCTGCACACCGGTGACTTCAAGATGGACCAGTTGCCGCTGGACGGCCGGATCACCGACCTGGCCGGCTTCGCCCGGCTCGGTGCCGAGGGCGTGGACCTGCTGCTGTCCGACTCCACGAACGCGGAGATCCCGGGCTTCGTCACGCCCGAACGGGAGATCGGTCCGGTCCTCGACGCGATCTTCGCCAAGGCTCGGGGCCGGATCATCGTCGCCTCGTTCGCCTCCCACGTGCACCGGGTGCAGCAGGTCTTCGACTCGGCGGTCGAGCACGGCCGCAAGGTCGCCCTGATCGGCCGGTCGATGGTCCGCAACATGGGCATCGCACGGGATCTGGGTCTGTTGAACATCCCACCCGGTCTGGTCGTCGGTCTCGACGAGGCGACCTCGATGCCGCCCGAACAGATCGTGCTGATGTCCACCGGATCGCAGGGCGAGCCGATGAGCGCCCTGGGCCGGATGGCCAGCGGGGATCACCGGCACATCACCGTCGCACCCGGTGACACGGTGGTGCTCGCCTCGTCGCTGGTGCCGGGCAACGAGACCTCCGTCTACCGGGTGATCAACCGGCTGGCCCGGGCCGGCGCGGTGGTCGTGCACAAGGACGTGGCGAAGGTGCACGTCTCCGGGCACGCCCCGGCCGGGGAACTGCTCTACCTGCTCAACGTGGTCCGGCCCAGCAATCTGATGCCGGTGCACGGTGAGTGGCGGCACCTGCGCGCGCATGCCCGGTTGGGCATCGAGTCCGGCGTGGCGGCGGACCGGGTGGTGCTCTGCGAGGACGGCGACGTGGTCGACCTGGTCGAGGGGCGGGCCAGCCTGGTCGGGCACGTCAAGAGCCGCTACGTCTACGTCGACGGCCTGGCCGTCGGCGACGTCAGCGAGTCACTGCTCACCGAACGGCGCATCCTCGGCGACGGTGGCTTCATCGCCACGACCGTCGTGGTGGACTCGGTCACCGGCAAGGTGGTCGCCGGCCCGACCGTCTCGGCCAAGGGCTTCTCCGAGGACCCGGCGGCGTTCAACGCGGTGATCCCGCTGGTGACCGAGGCGCTCAACCGTGCCGCCGCGGACGGGATCACCGACCCGCACCAGCTTCAGCAGATCGTCCGGCGCACCGTGGGCCGCTGGGTCAACGACGCCTACCGTCGACGTCCGATGATCGTTCCTACCGTGGTCGAGGTCTGAGCACCGGGCGTACCGGACCGATTCCGGTGGGCCACCACACCCGGCGGGTGGTGGCCCATCGGCGTCGGCAAATCGATTTGTCGGGTGCGAGTTCAACCGATCGCGCCTTTTGCCCGTACTCCGAGCCGGCAGGCGTGACCGCGCCAGCCGGGAGGAGCATGGCGGATGGACCGCAGACGATTGACAGCCATCGGTGTCGTGGTGGCGGCCGTGGGCGCGGCGGCGGCCGTCGCCCTGCCGTCGTTCGCCGGTGACGGTGGCGCGCCGGTCGGCGCACCGACCCGCGGGGTGGTCGAGGGCGCCGACCCGGACGTGGTCGAGGCGATGCGCCGGGACCTGCGGCTGGACGAGTCGCAGGTGGCCGCCCGACTGAAGACCGAACGCTGGGCCTCCGGGGTGGTCGACCAGCTCCGGGCGGATCTCGGCGCGGCCTACGGCGGCAGCTGGCTCAGCGCCGACGGCAGCGAACTCAACGTGGCGGTCGCCGACGAGGCACAGGCGCAGCGGGTCCGGGCCGCCGGGGCGGTTCCGAAGGTGGTCGAGCGTGGGGTACGCCAGCTCGACACCCTCAAGACGCGGATGGACCGTACCGCCGCCCGCGCCCAGCAGGTCTCCGGCTGGTACGTCGACGTCGCCTCGAACAACGTGGTGGTGCTCGCCGAGCCGGGCGCGGAAGCGGCCGGGTGGCGTTTCGTGGCCCGTGCCGGCGTGCCGCGAACCGCGGTGCGGATGGCCACCGAGGAACAGCCCCGACTCTTCGCCGACGTACGCGGCGGTGAGCCCTACTTCATCGGCAGCGGCCGTTGCTCGGTCGGCTTCGCGGTGGTCGGTGGCTTCGTCACCGCGGGCCACTGCGGGCGGGTGGGTGCCCGCACCACGGGTGCCGACCGGGCGCCGCAGGGCGTCTTCCGGGCCTCGTCCTTCCCCGGTGACGACTGGGCCTTCGTGCAGGTCAACAACAACACCAGGGTGCTGCCGGAGGTGACCGACTTCCGGGGCGGGGTGGCCCGGGTGGCCGGTTCGCAGGAGGTGCCGGTCGGTTCGTCGATCTGCCGCTCCGGCTCCACCACCGGAGTCAGCTGCGGCACGGTGCAGGCCCGCAACGTCACCGTCCGCTACCCGGAAGGGCTGGTCAGCGGGTTGGTGCGGACCAACGTCTGCGCCGAGCCCGGTGACTCCGGTGGCTCATGGATCTCCGGCAACCAGGCGCAGGGCGTGACCTCCGGTGGATCCGGCGACTGCGTTCGCGGTGGCACCACGTTCTATCAGCCGGTCAACGAGATCCTCCAGCGCAACAACCTGACGCTGCTCACCACGCGGAACTTCCGCGCTCTGAGCGGCCGGCGCTGATCCGCCCACCCGGCCGGGCGCCGTTCCGCACCCGGCCGGGTCAGGGCAGGGCGGCGACCGCCGCCGCGTACGCGACACCGGTGCGGACGGCCGCGTCGACCAGCACCGCGACCTGATCCGGGGCGACACCGTACGCCAGGTCTGTGGTCGACTCGCCGGCCAGCACCAGCGCACCGTCGCCCGGGTCGTGCACGTACGCCTTGGGGAGCAGCCGGTCCCGGTTCCAGGCGTTGCAGAAGGCGAACGCCTCGGTGCGCCGGGTCGCCGCCAGCCGACGCCCGGCCACCACCCGGGCGTGCAGGATGTCGTGGCGTTCGCCGGCCCGCCGGAACTGGATCACCGCGTCGTCCCAGCGTCCCAGCACCGTGCCGGCGACGTCGACGGTGTAGTCGTCACCCCGCCGGTCCAACGTATCGGTGATCATCGACACGGTCAGGGTGCCGATCTCGTCCGCGGCCAGCTCGGCGGCCCCGCTGTCTGCCCCCGGCAGGTTTCCGGGGCCGGGAACGCCGTCCGTGGCGAACCCGTCGGCCGACTCGAACTCCTCGTCGTCCGGCAGCGGCACCGGCGGGACGAGCGGACGCTCGGCCAGCCAGGCGGCGATCCGGCCGGACTGGTGGCCGGTGCCGTTGCGGGCGTCGAAACTACCGGCCAGCGTGGTCGCGACGGCGAGCAGTTCGGCACCGAGCTGACCCACCGTGACCTCGGCGGCCGGCCGTCCACCGTACGCCGGTCGGCGGACCGCCCGATCCGTGGTCATCTCGCCCGCCAGCGCGCAGACCAGCGCCCCCGCCGCGGCGAACTCCAGCACGGACAGATCATCGTGCGGTCGGTCCAGCCGGGGCAACTGCTCGACGACGATCTCCACACCGCGATCGAGGTGCCCGCCCAGTGCACAGAAGCGCAGGTGGGTGGCGAGATGGCCGAACCCGTCGGGTTCCGTCCGGTGCCGCCGGTACGCCCGCACGTGCGCCTGCCCAGCCCGCCGTGCGTGGCCCGCCCGCAGCCAGGGCAGCAGCGCCGCGGTCAGGGCCGCCTCCGGCTGGGCGGTGCAGCCGGCCGGCGCGTCGAGCAGGGGATCGAGCAATTCGAGCGCCGCCGCCCGGTCACCCCAGCCGGCCAGCAGTTCCGCCTGTCGCACCGGCAGGCAGTCGGGGCAGCCGGCAGCCGGGTCGGGTGCCCCGGCCCGCCAACGTGCCAGCCAGCGGCGGGCGGCGGGCTCGTCGCCCACGTGATCGGCGATCCGGCACCGCAACTGGGCCACCAGCGCCGCGTTCGCCTCGCCGCCTTCCTCGGCGAGTCCGTTCAGTACGCCGCGAGCCTGGTCGAGACTGATGCGGGGGGTGCCGAGCAGCGCCTCGACGGCGTACCGCCGGTAGCGGCGCAACCTGTCGTCGTCCGGCTCCGCCGCCCGCAGGCAACGCCGGACCGGCTCGAACAGCCGCCACCGTTCGCCGCCGCGCAGGTGCGTCTCGACCAGCTCGGACCAGGCGCTCAGCGCGGTACGCCGATCGCCGTCCGCCTCGGCGAGAGCGGCGACCCGTTCCAACTCGCCGACGCGCACCTCGCCGTCGGGCATGTCCCTCGCATCGGCGAGGGCGGCGGCGATCCGGTGGTCGGCGCGTACGCCATCGGCCGGACCGGCGGCGCCTCGCGCTCGGCTGCGGCTCCGGCGGGCGCCGGGGACCGGCCCGGTCACGGGTGCCCCGTCCCCGCGAGCCGGCCCACCTCGTCGGCCAGCCGACAACCGGCCGAGATGCCCCGGTCGAGCAGCCGTTCCAGTTGGTGCGCGGTGACGCCCCGCTCCAGATCGGTGATGACCTCGCCGCAGACCCGGGCCTGACCGGCGTCGTCGACGTGCACGAACGCCTTCGGCCAGAACCGGTCACGGTTCCAGGTGTTGCAGAAGTCGTGCAGCCACGGCACGTCCTGGACCGCGAAGGCGGGCGCCGCGACGGTACGCACCTGGAGCAGTTCACCGGCGTCTCCGGCGCGGAGGAACCAGATGTGCCCCTGCGCCCACCTGCCCACCAACGCACCGTCGGCGTCGCCGGCGACGGTGTGACCCCGGTTGTTCAGCACGGCGGCGACGAGTTCCCGGGTCAGCGGTCGCAGCGTCGACGGATGGCCCGCCAACGGGTCGCCGGCACGGTCCTCGAATTCCGGCGACCCCATCGGACGCTCCCTCGTGAGGCGAATATCACGGCAGGCGGCAGGGACCGCGCTGCGACACGCGGAGCGACCAGGATGACCGGCCGATCACCCGGCCCGCCGTTACGGTGATGCTATGGCGGGCCGTACCCCTCAGGCGAGTCGGCGGCGCGGCGCGTCGCCGCGTGGCAGCACGAACAGTCGTGCCCGCCAGCCGGCCAAGAAGACCGGGGCGCCGGTGGGGCCCCGCCCCTCGACGAGGGGGCCGGGCCCGGCCGCGTACGTCGGCCGGGCGATCCAGGCACTGTGGATGGGGCTGGCCCACGGGGTCGGCTGGGCGGTGCGCGCGGCGGGTCGGCAGGCCGCCTCGGCCCGCGATCTCGACCCGGAGCACCGCCGCGACGGAGCCGGCCTGCTGCTGATCGGTCTCGCCCTGCTCGGTGCGGGCGCGATCTGGTTCTCGGCGGCCGGTCCGGTCGGTGCCCGACTGGCCGACACGGTGCGGCTCTTCCTCGGGGCGATCTCCATCGTGGTGCCGGTGCTGCTGGGCATCGGCGCCTGGCGGCTGATGCGTCAGCCCGACGACCCCGAGCACCGGGGGCGCGGGCTGGTCGGTTGGGGGTCCATGTTGGTCTCCACCGCGGCGCTGCTGCACATCGGCCAGCAGCCGGCCGGCCCGGGCGAGCGCGACTTCGCCGGTGGCCTGATCGGCGCGGGCGTGGGCAGCGTGCTGGAGCACGCGGTCACCGCCTGGGTGGCGGTGCCGTTGCTGGTCCTGCTGCTGGTGTTCGGGCTGCTGGTGGTCACCGCGACGCCGATCAACAAGATCCCCGAGCGGCTCGGCCTCCTGGCCGGCGGGGTGGTCGGGCAGGACGAGACGGAGCCGGCGGAGGCCCCTGCGACGCCGACTCGTCGGCGTCCGACCAAGCGGGCGGCGCCACCGGCCGACCCGGACGAGTTCGACGACCTGGACGGCGCGGACCTGCAGGAGACAATGGTCCTGCCGCGCAAGGCGCCGTCCCGGGTGCCGGCCAGCCGCAGGCCCGCCGAGCCACCGGAGCACTCGCCCGCGCCGACCCGGGCCGAGCAGCTCGCGCTGACCGGCCTGGCCGGCGACTACACGCTGCCCCCGTCGAACATGCTCGGCAGCGGGGCCGCCCCGAAGACCCGCAGCAAGGCGAACGACGAAGTGATCGCCGCGCTGACCGGCGTCTTCGATCAGTTCGACGTCGACGCGGCGGTGACCGGCTTCACCCGGGGGCCGACCGTGACCCGCTACGAGGTCGAGCTGGGACATGGCGTCAAGGTCGAGCGGATCACCCAGCTCTCCCGCAACATCGCGTACGCGGTGAAGTCCCCGGACGTACGCATCCTGAGCCCGATCCCGGGCAAGAGCGCGGTGGGCGTGGAGATCCCGAACACCGACCCGGAGAACGTCGCCCTCGGTGACGTGCTGCGCTCGCGTGCCGCCACCAGCGACCACCATCCGATGGTGGTCGCCCTCGGCAAGGACATCGAGGGTGGCTACGTGGTGGCCAACCTGGCGAAGATGCCGCACATCCTGATCGCGGGGGCCACCGGCGCCGGCAAGTCGAGCTGCCTCAATTCCCTACTTATGTCCATCCTGACCCGAGCCACGCCGGACGAGGTGCGGCTGCTGCTGATCGACCCGAAGCGGGTCGAGATGACCGGTTACGAGGGGATCCCGCACCTGGTCACCCCGATCGTGACCAACGCCAAGAAGGCGGCCGACTCGCTGGATTGGGTCGTCCGCGAGATGGACATGCGCTACGACGACCTCGCCGCGAACGGGGTCCGGCACATCGACGACTTCAACCGCAAGGTGCGCAACGGCGAGATCAAGGCGCCACCGGGCAGCGAGCGCGAGATGCGCCCGTACCCGTACCTGCTGGTGATCGTGGACGAGTTGGCCGACCTGATGATGGTCGCCCCCCGCGATGTCGAGGACTCGATCGTGCGGATCACGCAGTTGGCCCGGGCCGCCGGCATTCACCTGGTGCTCGCCACCCAACGGCCCTCGGTCGACGTGGTGACCGGCCTGATCAAGGCCAACGTGCCGTCCCGGCTGGCGTTCGCCACCTCGTCCCTGGCCGACTCCCGGGTCATCCTCGACCAGCCGGGCGCGGAGAAGCTGCTCGGCCGGGGCGACGGGCTGTTCCTGCCGATGGGCGCCTCGAAGCCGGTGCGGATCCAGGGCGCCTGGGTCACCGAGCGCGAGATCAACGATGTGGTCAAGTTCTGCAAGGACCAGCGCGAGCCGGAGTTCCGTCCGGACGTGCTGACCCCCGCGCAGGACAGCAAGAAGAAGATCGACGAGGATATCGGCGACGACCTGGACCTGCTGATGCAGGCGGTCGAGCTGGTGGTCACCTCACAGTTCGGCTCGACCTCGATGCTGCAACGCAAGTTGCGGGTCGGCTTCGCCAAGGCGGGCCGGCTGATGGACCTGATGGAGACCCGGGGCGTGGTCGGTCCGTCGGAGGGCTCCAAGGCGCGTGACGTGCTGGTCAAGCCGGACGAGCTGGAAGAGGTCCTGGAGGGCCTGCGGGGCGGCGATGCCTGAGCCGACGTTTCGCTGACGGCAGTCGGGCAACGGCAACCGGGTCCTGATCGGCGACGTGGGGACGAGGGACGGAACGGGCCGTGGTGGAGCGGGACAGGCCATGGCAACGGCCCGCCGCTAAGCGCGGCGGGCCGTTGAGGTAGCCGGGATCAGAGTGCGCTGAGGACCAGCATGCTCAGCACCATGGCGACCACGTTCGCCGCGGCGGCGTACCAGCCGAGCGGCTTGTCGCCGAGCACCGCGCCGACGACGCCGAGGACCAGACCGATGACTCCGAAGAGGATTGGGTTGAGCAGTAGCGCGAGTACCGCGCACACGAAACCCACGATGGTGCAGATGCGGGCGGCGCTGGTCGAGCGGACGGTGCCGGTGGCCATGTCTTCCTCCAGGGGACGAGTCTCAGGTCTGCTGCCTGGATCTCTACCCACTGCGGACGTAAGTCACGCCCCACCGCCCACACGTCCGAGATCAACGCGCCTCAGTGGAACAGCTTGAGGCCGATCACACCGGCCACCACCAGCAGCAGGCTGAGCAGGCGGGGCAGGTTGGCCGGTTCGCCGAGCGCCACCATGCCGACGACGGCGGTGCCGACCGCGCCGATGCCGACCCACACGGCGTAGCCGGTGCCGACCGGGATCTCCCGCAGCGCGTACGCCAGGCCGGCCATGCTCAGCACCAGCGTGACCGCGAAGACCACCGAGGCGACGGGTCGGGTGGAGCCGGCGGAGTGGTCCAGGGCGATGGCCCAGGCCGTTTCGAGCAGTTTGGAGAGCACCAACACGAGCCAGGCCATCGGGTGCCGGGCCGTCCGGGTGAGACGGATCACCCGGGATGGAACTCAAGCCTGCTTCAAGCTTCACAATGGAGCCGTGACCGTGCTCATCTCCGATCGGGAGGTCGCCGCGGTGCTGGACGCAGCGACCTCGGTCGACGCGATGCGTCAGGCCCTGCTCGCCGCGTACCACGGGCGGCTCGTCGCCCCGCCCCGGGCCGCCGCGTCGCTCGGCGCCGGCCGGATGGTGCTCACCGCCGGGCACCTGGTCGGGCAGTGGTACGGATACCGGGCGTACGACACGTTCGGACACCCGGAGACCGGGCAGGTGGTGGTGCTGCACGACGGGCGGACCGGGGCGGTACGGGCCGTGGCCGTGGGGGAGGAGCTGGGCTCCCGGCGCACCGGCGCGCTGGGCGGGGTGGCGGTGAACGTGCTGGCCCGCAAGGACGCGGCAACCGTCGGCCTGATCGGCGCCGGCGGTCAGGCGTGGACCCAGGTCTGGGCCGCCGCCGCCGTGCGACGCCTGCGGGAGGTGACCGTGCACAGCCGCTCGACGGTGCGTCGGGAGGCGTTCGCCGCCCGGGTGCGGGCTGAACTCGGCATCTCGGCCCGCGCGGTGGACACCGCCCGCGAGGCGGTACGCGACCGGGACGTGGTGGTGTTGGCCACCAGCAGCCCGACACCGGTGCTGAGCGCCGCCGACCTGAGCCCCGGAACCCACGTGAACGCGGTCGGCTTCAAGCAGGTGGACCGCGCGGAGTTCGGCACCGACCTGCTCGACGCCGCCACCGTGCTGGCCAGTGACTCGGTGACGCAGGCGCGGTCGTACGCCCCGCCGATGCTCGCCGCGCTGCCGCCGTACGCCTCGCGGCTGGGCGACCTGGGCGCGGTGCTGGCGGGCACGGCACCCGGCCGCACCGGTGCGGACCAGATCTCGGTCTTCTGCTCGGTCGGTCTGGCCGGCACCGAGGTCTTCCTGCTCGACCGCGTGGTCCGGATGCTCGCCACGGCGGTCTGACCTACCGGCTCAGACCGCCGTCGCCGGTGCGGGCACCGCCGCCCGGTACCCTCGGATGGTGTCTGCCACCTCCTCGCCTTCCCCCGATGGTCGCCGGGTCGCACTGCTGACCCTGGGCTGTGCCCGCAACGAGGTCGACTCGGAGGAACTGGCCGCCCGCCTGCACGCCGACGGCTGGCAGGTGACCACCGACGGCGAGGGCGCCGACGTGGTGGTCGTCAACACCTGCGGCTTCGTGGAGAAGGCCAAGCAGGATTCCATCCAGACGCTGCTGGCCGCCGCCGACACCGGGGCGAAGGTGGTGGCCGCCGGGTGCATGGCCGAGCGGTACGGCCGGGAACTGGCCGACAGCCTCCCCGAGGCGCAGGCGGTGCTGAGCTTCGACGACTACCCCGACATCGCCGCTCGGCTGGACGCGGTGGTGGCCGGCCGGGAGGTTGCCGCGCACACCCCCCGCGACCGGCGTGAACTGCTGCCCCTGACCCCCGTCGCGCGCCGGGACAGCGCAGTCTCCCTGCCCGGGCACGGCCGCGGCGTCGACGTCGACGAGCACACACCGGCCCACCTGCGTACGGTGCTGCGTCGCCGGTTGGACAGCGGACCGGTGGCCTCGCTCAAGCTGGCCAGCGGCTGCGACCGGCGCTGCGCGTTCTGCGCCATCCCCGCCTTCCGGGGTGCCTTCGTCTCGCGTACCCCGGACGAGTTGCTCGCCGAGGCCGAGTGGCTGGCCAAGAGCGGCGTCCGGGAACTCGTGCTGGTCAGCGAGAACTCGACCTCCTACGGCAAGGACCTGGGCGACCCGCGCGCGCTGGAGAAGCTGCTGCCCCAGCTCGCCGCCGTCGATGGCATCGTGCGGGTGCGGGCCAGCTACCTCCAGCCCGCCGAGACCCGGCCCGGGCTGATCGAGGCGATCGCCGGCACGCCGGGGGTGGCACCGTACTTCGACCTGTCGTTCCAGCACTCCAGCGAGCCGGTGCTGCGCCGGATGCGTCGTTTCGGCTCCACCGACCGTTTCCTGGAACTGCTCGCCACCGCCCGGCAACTGGCACCGGAGGCGGGGGCGCGCAGCAACTTCATCGTCGGGTTCCCCGGCGAGACCCGGGGCGACGTCGACGAGCTGGTGCGGTTCCTCACCGAGGCCCGGCTCGACGCGATCGGCGTCTTCGACTACAGCGACGAGGACGGCACCGAGGCTGCCGGACTGCCGGGCAAGGTCTCCGCCGCCACCATCAAACGCCGGTACGACAGGCTCAGCGCGCTCGCCGACGAGCTGTGTTCGCAGCGGGCCGAGGACCGCCTCGGCTCGACGGTGGAGGTGCTCGTCGACTCGGTCGACGAAGGGGCTGTCGAGGGACGGGCCGCCCACCAGGCGCCGGAGGTGGACGGGTCGACCACCCTGGTCGCCCCCGACCGCGGCGGCGTCGACCTGGCCGCGCTGCGCCCGGGAGACCTCGTCCGCGCCACGGTGACCGGTACCGAGGGCGTCGACCTGCTCGCCGTGCCGGATGAGATGATCTCCGCCGCGCCCGACGCGGCGCGGTGACGGTGGGCTGGGACGAGGCGGAGGAGGCACGAGGTGCGGTGCCGGGTGCGCCACCGGAGCGGGGCGATTCGATGACCGGGGCGACGGAGTCGCCCCCGGTGCCGGTGGTGGCCCGGGTACCCGTGGTCAACGCCGCGAACGCTCTGACCGCGCTGCGGCTGGCGCTCGTACCGGTCTTCGCCGCCTCGGTGGTCATGTCGGGGATGACGCACGCTGGATGGCAGGTCATCGCCTGCGTGATCTTCGCCGTGGCCTCGGTGACGGATCTGGTAGACGGGTGGATCGCCCGGAGGTTCGCGCTGGTCACCGCCGTGGGAAAGGTGGCCGACCCGATCGCCGACAAGGCTCTCACCGGCGCCGCCCTGCTGCTGTTGTCCTGGTACGACCGGTTGCCCTGGTGGGTGACGACGGTCATCCTGGCCCGGGAGCTGGGGATCACCGCCCTGAGGTTCTGGGTGATCCGGCGCGGCGTGATCGCCGCCAGTCGGGGAGGAAAGATCAAGACCGCCCTCCAGGTGCTGGCCATCACCTGGTACCTGTGGCCGATGCCGGCCGCCCTGACCCCGATCGGTCCGTGGATCATGGGCGCGGCGGTCGCGGTCACCCTCGTCACCGGGCTGGACTACATCGCCCGGGCCACCCGGCTGCGTCGTACCCAGGGCTGACGACCGGCCACCGGCGTTGCGACGCGTGGATCACGCCCGCGCCGGCAAGGATGCAGATCATGGGTGTATGCGAGGGCGAGGGATCGATGGGCGCCGCGGCGGCGGGCGTGGTGCGCCGCCTCGCCGATCGGCGGGAGACGTTCGCCACCGTCGAGTCGCTGACCGGGGGCCTGCTGGCCGCCACGGTCGTGGAGATCGCCGGGGCGAGCGTCGTCTACCGGGGTGGGCTGGTGGTCTACGCCACCGAGTTGAAGCAACGGTTGGCCGACGTGCCGGCGCAGCTGCTGGCGGAGCGTGGACCGGTCGATGCCGACGTGGCGAAGGCGCTCGCCGAGGGGGGACGGCGACGCTGTGGCGCCGACTGGAGTCTGGCCACCACCGGTGTGGCCGGACCGGAACCTCAGGCCGGCAAGCCGGTCGGCCTGGTCTTCGTCGCAGTGGCCGGCCCGGACGGCACCGAGGTGCGGCAACTGAGCCTCGACGGTGGTCGCGACCAGGTGCGGGGTGCGGCCGTGACCGAGGCTCTGCGGCTGCTGGCCGACCATATCCAGGCTCCGACCTGACCCCGCTGCCGGCGGCGACCGTGGGACGACCGGGCGGGGCGGGATGTCGTGGCGGCGCACAACGGGTACGGTTGCGGGAAGGCTCCGACAGCCGGTGCTTTCGTGAGACCGGTCGGCCGGGCGAACTTTGTCCCTCAGGGGAGGTGCGAATGGTCCTGCTACGCCGGGTGATCGGTGACGCACTACGGGCGCGCCGGCAGGGGCAGCACCGCACGCTGCGTGAGGTGTCGTCCGCAGCCAACGTCAGCCTGGGCTACCTGTCGGAGATCGAACGCGGCCATAAGGAGCCCTCCAGCGAGCTGCTCGCGGCGATCTGCGACGCGCTGGGTGCTCGTCTCTCCGAGCTACTGCGCGAGGTCAGTGACACGGTCGCGCTCGCCGAACAGATGCCGGGTGTGCTGGTGCCGGTGCAGGACGAGCCGGCCGATTCGACGCCGGTCCCCGCCGCGTCGGTGCACAAGGCCACCGGCCGGGGCGTACGCCAGGTCACCTCGGACGGCAACGTCGCCGTCTCCGTGCGGCAGGGCTCCCCGCTCAAGGCCACGCTGCGCAGCGCCCGGGTCCGGCCCGCCGACCGCAGCGACCGGGACGTGGTCTGCGCCGCCTGAGCCTCGCGGCCGATGGTCGCGGTAGCTCCCGCCGCGTAGGGTTGATCGCGGACGTCCCCTCTCGCCGGTACGGATGCCGTGTTGGCGCCCGGCTGGGACGATGGAGCCACCATCGCCGGTAGCCGAGCCGCTTCCCCCGGGGGTGGGGCAGGCGCAGCGACGTGATTGAGGGGATACCGCGGAGATGGCGAACCCGTTCGTCAAGGGGTGGAAGTACCTGATGGCGCTGTTCGGCGCCCGCATCGACGAGCACGCCGACCCGAAGGTGCAGCTCCAGCAGGCCATCGACGAGGCGCACCGGCAGCACCAGGCGCTCGTTCAGCAGGCCGCCGCCGTGATCGGCAACCAGCGGCAGTTGGAGATGAAGCTGTCCCGGCAGATGTCCGACGTCGAGCGGTTGCAGGCGAACGCCCGCCAGGCGCTGGTCCTGGCCGACCAGGCCCGGGCGAAGGGCGACGAGACCGAGGCCGGGCGGTACGAGCAGTCCGCGCAGACCCTGGCCACCCAGTTGGTCAACGTCGAACAGTCCGCGGAGGACCTGAAGACCCTGCACGACCAGGCGCTGGCCGCCGCCGGGCAGGCCCGCCGGGCGGTGGAGAACAACTCCATGATCCTTCAGCAGAAGCTCGCCGAGCGCGCCAAGCTGCTCAGCCAGCTGGAGCAGGCCAAGATGCAGGAGAGCGTCGCCGCCTCGCTGGAGTCGATGTCGGCGCTCACCGCTCCCGGCAGCACCCCCACCCTCGACGAGGTACGCGAGCGCATCGAACGTCGCTACGCCAACGCCATGGGCCGCGCCGAACTGGCCGGCAACTCGACCGAGGGTCGGATGCTGGAGATCCAGAAGGCGACGCTGGACACGGCCGGCTCCGCCCGGCTGGACCAGATCCGCGCCGGCATGGCCGGCGAGCAGCTCGGCACGGGCGCTGACCGTGGTGCGGTCACCGACCAGCCGGCCACTGCCGATCCGGGAGTGGCCCGGCTCGACGAGATCCGCGCCAGCATGAGCCGTGAGCGCGGCACCGGCGACACCACGGCCGCCGGCTGAGCGGAGAATCGAGGAGGCGACGGTGGCAGCGGACGAGCGCACCCGGTATTTCCGCCGGCTGAGCAGGTTGCGCGGCTCCGCCCGCCGGTGGAGCGTCCTGGCCGGTGGGCTCGGCGGCGCGACGGCGGTGCTGACCCCGTACGCCGGGATCGGTCTCGCCGACGCGGCCTGGGCCGCCGCCGCGGGCGCGGCCACCGCCCTGGCCGCGTGGCGCTGGGTGGACCTG